>NZ_JBMDJD010000028.1:0-83985 GCF_057809015.1 Pseudomonas sp. FG6 | reverse complement strand
AGTGCGAAGCGCTCACAAAAAAGGGGCCGCTTCGCGACCCAGCGGGAGCAAGCTCCCTCGCCACGGGTTCGACAGCCTTGAGTGAAAGCATTAGGCCTTTGAGCGGCGTTTTTTGAATTGATTAGGAGTCATCGTGGAGTTCTTCATCGAATACGCCAGTTTTCTGGCCAAGACCGTGACGCTGGTGATCGCCATCCTGGTGGTCCTGGCCAGTTTTGCTGCGCTGCGCAGCAAGGGACGGCGCAAGTCGACCGGCCAGTTGCAGGTGAGCAAACTCAACGATTTCTACAAAGGGCTGCGTGAGCGCCTGGAGCAGACGCTGCTGGACAAGGACCAGCTCAAGGCCCTGCGCAAGACCCAAGGCAAGGCTGAAAAATCCGAAAAGAAACAAAAGGCCAAGCCGACGGCCAAGTCCCGCGTGTTCGTGCTGGACTTCGACGGCGACATCAAGGCCTCCGCCACCGAGAGCCTGCGCCATGAGATCACGGCGCTGCTGACCCTGGCGACACCCAAGGACGAAGTCGTGCTGCGCCTGGAAAGCGGTGGCGGCATGGTCCACAGCTATGGCCTGGCCTCTTCGCAACTGGCGCGGATCCGTCAGGCCGGCGTGCCGTTGACGGTTTGCATCGACAAGGTCGCGGCCAGCGGCGGCTACATGATGGCGTGCATCGGCGAGAAGATCATCAGCGCTCCTTTTGCCATTCTTGGCTCGATCGGCGTCGTCGCGCAGTTGCCCAACGTCAACCGGCTGCTGAAGAAACACGACATCGATTTCGAAGTGCTGACGGCCGGTGAATACAAGCGCACGCTGACGGTGTTTGGCGAAAATACCGAGAAAGGCCGGGAAAAGTTCCAGGAAGACCTGGACATCACCCATGAGCTGTTCAAGAACTTCGTCTCCAGCTACCGCCCGCAACTGGCTATCGATGAAGTGGCCACCGGGGAAGTCTGGCTGGGTGTCGCGGCGTTGGGCAAAGGGCTGGTGGACGAGCTCAAGACCAGCGACGAATACCTGGCCGAGCGGGCCAAAGGGGCCGAGCTGTACCATCTGCATTACGCAGAACGCAAAAGCCTGCAAGAACGCATCGGCATGGCGGCCAGCGGCTCGGTGGACCGCGTGCTGCTCAGTTGGTGGAGCCGTCTGACCCAGCAGCGGTTCTGGTAAGGCCTCCAGTCGCCATCCAGCATCGATGCCAGCAGACCCACCGCCATCGCGAGCAAGCTTTGCTCCCACAATTGTTTAGTGCTGAACAATGGGCACAAAAAAACGCCGCTTGTCCTTTGCAGGGCAAGCGGCGTTTTTGTACGCGGAGCGCGGGTGAAGATTACTCTTCGAGGCTGCCCATGGCGGTGGTGTTGAAGCCGCCGTCCACGTACATGATTTCACCGCTGATGCCCGACGCCAGGTCCGAGCACAGGAAGGCGCCGGCGTTGCCGACTTCTTCGATGGTGACGTTGCGACGCAGTGGGGTCTGCGCTTCGTTGGCCGCCAGCATCTTGCGGAAGTTCTTGATGCCGGAAGCGGCGAGGGTGCGGATCGGACCTGCCGATACACAGTTGACGCGGGTGCCGTCCGGGCCCAGGGAGCCGGCCAGGTAACGCACGCCAGCTTCCAGGGAGGCCTTGGCCATGCCCATGACGTTGTAGTTCGGCATGGTGCGCTCGGCGCCCAGGTACGACAGGGTCAGCAGGCTGCCGTTGCGGCCTTTCATCATTTCGCGACCGGCCTTGGCCAGGGCCACGAAGCTGTAGGCGCTGATGTCGTGGGCAATGCGGAAACCATCGCGGGTGGTGGCTTCGGTGAAGTCGCCGTCCAGTTGGTCGCCCGGAGCGTAGCCCACGGAGTGCACGATGCAGTCCAGGCCGTCCCACTTCTTGCTCAGTTCTTCGAAGACCTTGACGATCTCTTCGTCGCTGGCCACGTCGCATGGGAAGCACAGCTCAGGGCTGGAGCCCCAGCTTTGTGCGAACTCTTCGACACGACCCTTGAGTTTGTCGTTCTGATAAGTGAAGGCAAGCTCAGCGCCCTCGCGATGCATGGCGGCGGCGATGCCGGATGCGATGGACAGCTTGCTGGCGACACCGACGATCAGTACGCGCTTACCGGCGAGAAAACCCATGTGTTGCTCCTCTTTCAGGTTATTCGGCAGTTGTTGGGGCCAGGAAGGCGGCCTCCAGCAACTGCTGTGTATAGGGGTGTTGCGGCGCGGCGAATATACCGCGGGCATCACCTTGTTCGACCACTTGGCCATGCTTGACCACCATCAACTGGTGGCTCAGCGCTTTGACGACAGCCAGGTCATGGCTGATAAACAGGTACGTCAGGTTGTACTTGGTTTGCAATGACCGCAACAGCTCCACCACCTGGCGTTGCACGGTACGGTCCAGGGCCGACGTTGGTTCATCCAGCAGAATCAACGCCGGCTTGAGCACCAGGGCCCGGGCAATGGCGATACGCTGCCGTTGCCCTCCGGAAAATTCATGGGGGTAGCGGTGCCGGGTTTCCGGGTCCAGGCCTACCTCCTTCAATGCCGCGATTATCGCTTGTTCCTGCTCGGCTGCGGTGCCGATCTTATGGATCCGCAGGCCTTCGCCGACAATCTGGCTCACACACATCCGTGGGCTCAGGCTGCCGAACGGGTCCTGAAACACCACTTGCATCTCCCGGCGCAGCGGCCGGACCTGCTGCTGCGACAGGCTGTCCAACGGTTTGCCTTCGAAGCGGATCCCGCCCTGGCTGCCGATCAACCGCAGGATCGCCAACCCCAGCGTGGACTTGCCGGAACCGCTTTCGCCGACGATGCCCAGGGTCTGGCCCTGGGGCAGGCTGAAGCGGATACCGTCCACCGCCTTGACGTAATCCACCGTGCGCTTGAACAGGCCTTTCTTGATCGGGAACCAGACTTTCAGGTCCTCGACCTGCAACAGCGGCGGGCCGGCAACGTTGCTCGCCGGACTGCCACTGGGCTCGGCGCCCAGCAGTTCACGAGTGTACGGATGCTGCGGCGCGCGGAACAGCTCTGCGCATGATGCCTGTTCGACGATGCAACCGCGCTGCATGACACATACCCGATGCGCAATTCTTCGCACCAGGTTCAAATCGTGGCTGATCAGCAGCAGCGACATGCCCAATCGGGCCTGCAACTCCTTGAGCAATTGGAGGATTTTCAGCTGGACGGTGACGTCCAGGGCCGTGGTCGGTTCGTCGGCGATCAGCAGTTCCGGCTCGTTGGCCAGGGCCATGGCGATCATCACCCGCTGGCGCTGGCCGCCGGACAGCTCATGGGGCAAGGCTTTCAGGCGCTTGTGCGGTTCGGGAATGCCCACCAGCTCCAGCAATTCGAGGGTGCGACGGGTCGCGACCTTGCCGCTCAGGCCCTTGTGGATGCCCAGTACTTCATTGATCTGCTTTTCGATGGAGTGCAGTGGATTGAGGGAGGTCATCGGCTCCTGGAAGATCATCGCGATCCGGTTGCCGCGGATATGCCGGATGGTTTTTTCCTTCAGGCCCAGCAAATCCTGCCCGGCGTACTGGATGCTCCCGCTGGGGTGATGGGCCAGGGGATAGGGCAACAGTCGCAGGATCGAGTGGGCGGTCACCGATTTCCCCGAGCCGCTTTCACCGACCAGGGCCAGGGTTTCGCCGCGCTTGATGTCGAAACTGACGCCTTCGACCACCCGTTGGCGGCGTTCGCCAACGATGAACTCCACCGACAGGTCGCGTACTTCGATCAGATTGTCCTGGTTCATTTCACTTCCTCGGATCGAAGGCATCGCGAGCGGACTCGCCGATGAACACCAGCAGGCTCAGCATCAGGGCCAGCACGGCGAAGGCGCTGATGCCCAGCCACGGGGCCTGGAGGTTGGATTTGCCTTGGGCCACCAGCTCGCCCAGGGACGGTGCGCCCGGTGGCAAGCCGAAGCCGAGAAAATCCAGCGCGGTGAGGGTGCCAATGGCGCCGGTGAGGATGAACGGCATGAAGGTCATGGTCGAGACCATGGCGTTGGGCAGGATGTGGCGGAACATGATCGCCCCGTCCTGCATGCCCAGGGCCCGGGCGGCGCGCACGTATTCCAGGTTGCGCCCGCGCAGGAACTCGGCACGGACCACGTCCACCAGACTCATCCAGGAGAACAGCAGCATGATGCCCAGCAGCCACCAGAAGTTGGGTTGGACGAAGCTGGCCAGGATGATCAGCAGGTACAGCACCGGCAGGCCGGACCAGATCTCCAGGAAGCGTTGCCCGGCGAGGTCGACCCAGCCGCCGTAGAAGCCCTGCAAGGCGCCGGCGATCACGCCGATGATCGAACTGAGCAGGGTCAGCGTCAGGGCGAACAGCACCGAAATCCGGAAGCCGTAGATCACCCGCGCGAGGACATCGCGGCCCTGGTCGTCGGTGCCCAGCCAGTTCACCGACGAGGGCGGGGCGGGGGCCGGGACTTTCAGGTCGTAGTTGATGCTCTGGTAGCTGAACGGAATCGGAGCCCACACCACCCAGGCGTCCTTGGCCGCCAGCAGCTCACGGATGTACGGGCTCTTGTAGTTGGCTTCCAGGGGGAATTCGCCGCCGAAGGTAGTTTCCGGGTAGCGCTTGAGGGCCGGGAAGTACCAGCCTCCGTCGTAATGCACCACCAGTGGCTTGTCGTTGGCGATCAGCTCGGCGCCCAGGCTCAGTATGAACAGGACCAGGAATAGCCACAGTGACCACCAGCCACGCTTGTTGGCCTTGAACAGTTCGAAGCGGCGGCGATTGAGCGGGGACAGGTTCATCTCAATGCTCCCGGCTTTCGAAATCGATGCGCGGATCGACAAAGGTGTAGGTCAGGTCGCCGATCAGCTTCACCACCAACCCCAGCAACGTGAAAATGAACAAGGTGCCAAACACCACCGGATAGTCACGGTTGATGGCCGCCTCGAAACTCATCAGCCCGAGGCCGTCGAGGGAGAAGATCACCTCCACCAGCAACGAACCGGTGAAGAAAATCCCGATGAACGCCGAAGGAAAACCGGCGATCACCAGCAACATGGCGTTGCGGAACACGTGGCCGTAGAGCACGCGGTTGCGGGCCAGGCCCTTGGCCTTGGCGGTGACCACGTACTGCTTGTTGATTTCGTCGAGGAAGCTGTTCTTGGTCAGCAGGGTCATGGTGGCGAAGTTGCCGATCACCAGGGCAGTCACGGGCAGGGCCAGGTGCCAGAAATAATCGAGGATCTTGCCGCCCAGGGGCAGCTCGTCAAAGTTGTTGGAGGTCAGCCCGCGCAACGGGAACCAGTCGAAATAACTGCCACCGGCAAACACCACGATCAGCAGGATGGCGAACAGGAACGATGGGATGGCATAGCCGACGATGATCGCCGAGCTGGTCCACACGTCGAAGTGGCTGCCGTGCCGGGTGGCCTTGGCGATCCCCAGCGGGATCGACACCAGGTACATGATCAGCGTGCTCCAGAGCCCGAGGGAAATGGACACCGGCATCTTTTCCTTGATCAGGTCGATGACCTTGGCGTCGCGGAAAAAGCTGTCACCGAAATCCAGGTGGGCGTAGTTCTTGATCATGATCCACAGGCGTTCGGGCGCCGACTTGTCGAAGCCGTACATGCGCTCGATTTCCTTGACCAGCGCCGGGTCCAGGCCTTGGGCGCCGCGATAGGAGGAGCCGGCGACCGAGACCTCGGTGCCACCGCCGGCAATGCGGCTGGTGGCACCTTCGAAGCCTTCGAGCTTGGCGATCATCTGCTCCACCGGCCCGCCGGGCGCCGCCTGGATGATGACGAAGTTGATCAGCAGGATGCCGAACAGGGTCGGGACGATCAGCAGCAACCGCCGGAAGATATAAGCCAGCATCGGGTTACTCCACGCTCGCAGGGGCGGGGTTGATCTGTTGTTCCATCACTTGTTTTTCCACCTCGATGGCAGGCTTGGTGTCGGGCTTGACCCACCAGGTGGTGGTGCCGAGGTCATAGGTCGGCGTCACCTTCGGATGGCCGATGTGGTTCCAGTACGCCACCCGCCACGTCTTGATGTGCCAGTTGGGGATCACGTAATAACCCCATTGCAGCACCCGGTCCAGTGCTCGGGCGTGGGCCACCAGGCTCTTGCGCGAATCGGCGTTGATCAGTTCTTCCACCAGTTGATCGACGGCCGGGTCCTTCAGGCCCATGGTGTTGCGACTGCCGGGCTTGTCGGCGGCGGCCGACATCCAGAACTCGCGCTGCTCGTTCCCCGGCGAGCTGGACTGCGGGAAGCTGCCGACCACCAGGTCGAAATCCCGCGAGCGCACGCGGTTGACGTACTGGGATACGTCGACGCGGCGGATCACCAGGTCGATACCCAGGTCGCTCAGGTTGCGCTTGAACGGCAGCAGCACCCGCTCGAACTCGGTCTGGGCCAGCAGGAACTCCAGCACCACCGGTTTGCCCTGGGCATCGACCATCTTGTCGTCGACGATGCGCCAGCCGGCCTCCTGCAACAGTTGGTAGGCCTTGCGCTGCTGGTCGCGAATCATGCCGCTGCCATCGCACATCGAGGGTTGGAACGCTTCGCTGAAGACTTGTTCGGGGATCTTGCCGCGCAAGGGTTCGAGGATCTTCAGTTCGTCTTCGCCCGGCAGGCCGGTGGCGGCCATTTCCGAATTCTCGAAATAGCTGCGGGTGCGGGCGTAGGCGCCGTTGAACAGTTGCTTGTTGGTCCATTCGAAGTCAAAAAGCAGGCTCAGGGCTTTGCGCACCCGTACATCCTGGAAGACCGGGCGGCGCAGGTTGTAGACAAAACCCTGCATGCCGGTGGGGTTGCCGTTGGGGATCTGTTCCTTGATCAAGCGGCCTTCGGTCACCGCCGGGATGTTGTAGGCGTTGGCCCAGTTCTTGGCGCTCATTTCCAGCCAGTAGTCGAACTGCCCGGCCTTGAGCGCTTCCACCGCCACGGTGTTGTCGCGGTAGTAGTCGGTGGTCAATACGTCGAAGTTATATAAACCGCGATTGACCGGCAGGTCCTTGCCCCAATAGTCCTTCACCCGTTCATAGCGGATCGAGCGTCCGGCTTTCACTTCGGCGACCTTGTAGGGACCGCTGCCCAGGGGGATTTCGAGGTTGCCTTTGCTGAAATCGCGGGTGGCCCACCAGTGCTTGGGCAGGACGGGGATCTGGCCGAGGATCAACGGCAATTCACGGTTACTGGTGTGCTTGAACTTGAACAGGACTTTGAGCGGGTCTTCGGCAACGACTTCGGCGACGTCGTTGTAGTAGCCACGGAACATCGGAGCGCCGTCCTTGATCAAGGTCTGGAAGCTGAAGACCACGTCTTCAGCGCGCACCGGGTGGCCGTCGTTGAAGCGGGCCTGGGGTCGCAGGTAGAAGCGCACCCAGCTGTTGTCCGGGGCCTCTTCGATTTTTTCGGCGATCAGCCCGTACACGGTGAAGGGCTCATCCAGGCCCCGCGCGGTCAGGGTGTCATAGATCAGGTCGATGTCGTCGGCCGGTACGCCTTTGCTGATGAACGGGTTGAGGCTGTCGAAGCCACCAAACCCACCCTTGCGGAACATCCCGCCTTTGGGGGCGTCAGGGTTTACATAGTCGAAGTGCTTGAAGTCGGCCGGGTATTTGGGCTGTTCGTTGTACAACGTCACCGCGTGCTGCGGCGCGGCACAGGCCAGCCCGGCGAATAGCAGGCCGCTGGCCTGCAGGAGCAGGGCGCGAAAAGGCGTCATTGATCTTTCTCCGAAGATTTCAGCCACCATGCGCTCAAGCCCAGGGTGTAGGGCGGCGTGGTGACGAAGGCGAACCGGTTGCGGTACGCCAGGCGATGATAATTGAGGTACCAGTTGGGAATGCAGTAATGCTGCCAGAGCAGCACGCGGTCCAGGGCTTTGCCAGCCGCCACCTGCTCGTCGCGGGTCTGGGCGGCCAGCAGTTTGTCCAGCAAGTAATCGACCACCGGATTGGCGATGCCTGCGTAGTTCTTGCTGCCCTCGACGGCGACCTGGCTGGAGTGAAAGTACTGCCATTGCTCCAGGCCCGGGCTGAGGGTCTGGTTCAAGGTCAGCAGGATCATGTCGAAGTCGAACTGGTCCAGCCGCTGCTTGTACTGGGCGCGATCCACCGTGCGCAGCCGGGCCTGGATGCCGATGCTGGCGAGGTTCTCCACGTAGGGTTGCAGGATGCGCTCCAGGTTGGGATTCACCAGCAGGATCTCGAAGCTCAGGGGCTTGCTGTCAGCGTTGAACAGGCGCTGGCCGTTGAGGGTCCAGCCGGCTTCTTTCAACAAGCCCAGGGCCTTGCGCAAGGTTTCCCGGGGAATGCCGCGACCGTCGGTGGCGGGCAGGCTGAAGGGTTCGGTGAGCAACCGGGGCGGCAATTGGTCACGGTACGGCTTGAGCAGCAACCATTCGTGTCCCACCGGCACGCCACTGGCGGAGAATTCACTGTTGGGGTAGTAGCTGAGCGTGCGCTTGTAGGCGCTGCTGAACAGGGTACGGTTGGTCCACTCGAAATCGAACATCAGCCCCAGGGCTTCACGCACCTTCACGTCGGCAAAGGTGCTGCGCCGGGTGTTCATGAACAGGCCCTGGGTCTGGGTCGGGATCTGGTGGGGGATCTGCGCCTTGATCACATCGCCACGGGTGACTGCCGGGAAATCGTAGCCATTGGCCCAGTTCTTGGCCTGGTGTTCGATATAGATGTCGAACTCACCGGCCTTGAAGGCTTCGAAGGCGACGTCGCTGTCGCGGTAGAACTCCACCTCCATGCGGTCGAAGTTGTATTTGCCGCGATTGACCGGCAGGTCCTTGCCCCAGTAGTCCTTGACCCGTTCGAACACCAGTTGGCGACCCGGCTGCACTTTGGTGATGCGGTAGGGGCCGCTGCCCAGGGGTGGCTCGAAAGTGGTCGCCTTGAAGTCGCGGTCCTTCCAGTAATGTTGGGGCAACACCGGCAACTCGCCCAGGCGCAGGATCAACAGCGGATTGCCCGCGCGCTTGAAGACGAAGCGGATTCTCAGTGGATTGAGGATGTCGACCCGCAGCACTTCCTGCAGGCTGGTGCGGTATTGCGGGTGGCCGTCCTTGAGCAGTGTCCGGTAGGAAAAGGCCACGTCATAGGCGGTGATGGGCACACCGTCATGAAACCGCGCTTCGGGCCGCAGGTTGAACACCACCCAGCTGCGGTCCTCGCTGTACTCCACCGACTGGGCGATCAAGCCATAGCTGGACGTCGGCTCATCGCCGGACGGTGCGTACTGGCCGGTGCCGACCATCAACGGCTCGTTCAGTTCGTTGATGCCGTATTGCAGGAAGTTCGGCGTGGAAACCGGGCTGCTGCCCTTGAAGGTATAGGGGTTGAGCGTATCGAAGGTGCCAAATGCCATGACCCGCAGGACACCGCCCTTGGGCGCTTGCGGGTTGACCCAGTCGAAGTGGGTGAATCGGGCCGGGTACTTGAGCGTGCCGAATTGCGCATAGCCATGGCTTTCGCTGATGGTTGCGCTGGCGGGAGAGCTCAAGGCCAGGCTGATCAGGAGCAGGAGGAGGGGACGTATCAAATCTGGGATCCGATCCAGGCGGCTTGGGCTTTATGGCCTGTACAGTAACAGCTTGTATCGGCAGGAAAAAGGCGGGGGGGGTGGTGGATCCAGTCAGGCGAGGGAGGTTATCTGTGGGAGCAAGGCTTGCCCGCGATGAACGATAACGCGGTTCGACGGTTAAACCGCGGCGCGGCCATCGCGGGCAAGCCTTGCTCCCACAGATAAATCCCTCGCCACAGGGAGCCCCTGCGATCAATGCGGGGAATAGACCGTCAGCATCTGCCCAGGCTTGAGCGCCTTGCCCATCCGTGGGTTCCAGCGCTTGAGGTGCTGCATTTCCACGTTGAAGCGCTTGGCCACGACGTACAGCGAGTCACCTTGCTGGACCTTGTATTGGGTTTGCTTGGATTTGTCGCCCTTGCTGTTGGCGGCCACGACGGTGTTGATGCGCTTGCCGGTGGCCTTTGGCGCCCGGGTGTCTTGCATGACCAGGGTCTGGCCGACCTTGAGTTTGTTGCCGCTGAGCTTGTTCCAGCGTTGCAGGTCCTTGGTTTCGACCTTGTTGGCCTTGGCGATCTGGGCCAGGCTTTCGCCGCGCTTGACGCGGTAGGTGCGCTTGACGCCTTCCGGTTCGCTGTCGTCGGCTGTTTCGAAAACCGGCTTGAGCGAGCGGGGGCTGATCAGTTCTTCCGGACGCATGGTCGACAGGCTGGCGGTCAGCAACTGGGCCTTGGAGGTGGGCACCAGCAGGTGCTGCGGGCCGTCGATGGTGGTGCGCTGCTTGAAGGCCGGGTTGAGCTGGAACAGCTCGTCCTCGTCGATGTTGGCCACCGCTGCGACCTTGGAGAGGTCCATGCGCTGGTTGATCTCGACGACCTGGAAGTACGGTTCGTTGGCGATCGGGTTGAGGTTCACGCCATAGGCATCGGGGGCGAGCACCACCTGGGACAGCGCCAGCAGCTTGGGCACGTAGGCCTGGGTCTCGGCGGGCAGCGGCAGGTTCCAGTAGTCGGTAGGCAGGCCGAGCTTCTCGTTGCGCTCGATGGCCCGGCTGACCGTGCCTTCGCCGGCGTTGTACGCCGCCAGGGCCAGCAGCCAGTCGCCGTTGAACATGTCGTGCAGGCGCGTCAGGTAATCCATGGCGGCCGTGGTGGAAGCAGTGATGTCACGACGTCCGTCGTAGAAGCGGGTCTGGCGCAGGTTGAAGTAGCGCCCCGTGGACGGGATGAACTGCCAAAGGCCCACGGCGTTGGCGCGGGAATAGGCCATGGGGTTGTAGGCGCTTTCGATCACCGGCAGCAGGGCCAGCTCCAGCGGCATGTTGCGTTCTTCAAGGCGTTCGACGATGTAGTGGATATACAGGCTGCCACGCTCGCCGGCGTTTTCCAGGAAGGATGGGTTGCTGGCGAACCACAGGCGCTGTTGCTCGATGCGTGGGTTGACGCCGGCGGTTTCCTGGAGCTGGAAGCCCTGGCGCATGCGCTCCCAGATATCCTGGGGCACCTGGGGGCTGGGCTTCTGGCTGAGCCACACAGGTTTCTGCTTGGCGCGAGCGGCGATATTGGGCGTGTGGGCCGCGTCGGGCGCCACCTGGCTCGTGCCTTGGCAACCCGCCAGCGTGGCGGACACAGCCACCGCAATGGCTTGAGCCAAGCGGGTCAATGTGTCTGACTGGGCGGACCTGCGTATAGAGGACGACATTGGCTGGAAGTAAGTTCCGGGCAAAAATGTCGGGCGATTCTAGAAAGCGCACCCCAACAGGTCAACCATTCAGAATTTTTGTACCGACCGATAGCGCCCTTAGAATTTATCTTTCCAAGCCCTCAAGGCCGCAAAAACCTTACTCGGCGTCTGGTTACGCTGGCCGCTCCGTTCGTCTGCTTTTTGTTTAACGGATGTTTCAGCGGTGCGCAGGAAAGGGTTGGTGAGCTTTTCCAGGGCCAGGGTCGACGGCAGGGTGATGACCCCCTCGTTGCGTTGATGGCTGACTTTTTCCAGACGGGCGGCAATGTCCCGGTTATCCGGTTCCACCGCTGCGGCGAACTTGAGGTTGCTGAGGGTGTACTCATGGGTGCAGTAGACCAGGGTGTCTTCCGGCAGGGCAGCGAGTCGACTCAGCGAACGGTGCATTTGCTCGGGCGTGCCTTCGAACAGGCGGCCGCACCCGGCGGCGAACAGGGTATCGCCACAGAACAGCAGGCCATGATGGTAGTAGGCGATATGCCCCAGGGTGTGGCCGGGCACGGCGTGGACATCGAAGTCCAGGCCCAGCACACTGATCTGGTCGTGGTCACCGAGCGCCTTGTCCCGCGCCGGGATATTTTCGCTGGCCGGGCCGTAGACGGTGGCGTTGGTCGCGTTTTTCAACGCCTGGACGCCGCCCACGTGATCAGGGTGATGGTGGGTGACCAGGATGTCGCTCAGGACCCAGCCTGGATGGGCGGCGAGCCATGCCTGCACCGGGGCGGCGTCACCCGGGTCGACCACGGCACAGCGCCGGCTCGAATGGTCCTGCAACAACCAGATGTAGTTATCGGTGAACGCGGGCAGGGCACTGATCTGTATCATCGCTAAATTCGCCAAGCTCAAAACAAAGGCGCATCTTAGAACTTCCTGGCGCGTTGGAGAATGCAAATGACCGATGAAGCGTTCGCTCAGGCTGATCCTGACTGGCTGGCGTTGATCAGCGCCGCCCGCGAGTGGCTGGCCGGCCCCGTCGGGCAATTTTTGCTGGAGGAAGAACGGCGCATGCTCGAGGACGAGCTGGGTCGGTTCTTCGGCGGCTACCTGGTGCATTACGGGCCTTCGGCGCAGACGCCGCCGTCGGCCCCGCAGGTCCAGCGCAACGTGCGCCTGGGGGCGCCGCTGCCTGGGGTGGAGATCGTCTGCGAGGAGCAGGCCTGGCCCTTGAGCGAGCATGCTGCCGACGTGGTGGTGCTGCAGCATGGCCTGGATTTCTGCCTGTCTCCCCACGGCCTGTTGCGTGAGGCCGCCAGCAGCGTGCGCCCCGGCGGGCATCTGCTGATCATCGGCATCAACCCCTGGAGCAGTTGGGGGTTGCGGCGGGTATTCGCCCACGATGCCTTGCGCCAGGCCCGTTGTATCTCGGCCTCCCGGGTGGGCGACTGGCTCAACCTGCTGGGTTTCGCGCTGGAGAAACGCCGCTTCGGGTGCTATCGTCCGCCGCTTGCATCACCCAAGTGGCAGGCCCGTCTGGCTGGCTGGGAGCGCAGGGCCGGCGCCTGGCAACTGTCCGGTGGTGGCTTCTACCTGTTGGTGGCGCGCAAGATCGCGGTCGGCCTGCGCCCGGTGCGTCAGGTGCGACGCGAGCCGATGGGCAAGCTGATTCCCTTGCCGATGGCCAAGGTCAATCGTCGCCACATCGAGCCGTAACCCTTTTCTGAATCTGGCCGGCATTTCGGCTTCGGGCTTGTCGGTCCCGACCGGCAGGCTTGTGCATTTTTTTCTGGATGGACTGGCATGAGCGATAGCGTAGAACTCTTCACCGACGGCGCCTGCAAGGGCAACCCTGGCCCAGGTGGCTGGGGTGCGTTGCTGGTCTGCAAGGGGGTGGAGAAGGAGCTTTGGGGCGGCGAAACCAACACCACCAACAACCGCATGGAGTTGATGGGCGCCATTCGTGGCCTGGAGGAACTCAAGCGACCTTGCGACGTGCTGCTGGTGACCGACTCGCAGTACGTGATGAAGGGCATCAATGAATGGATGGCCAACTGGAAGAAGCGTGGCTGGAAGACCGCCGCGAAAGAACCGGTGAAGAATGCCGATCTGTGGATGCTGCTGGATGAGCAGGTCAATCGCCATAACGTCACTTGGAAATGGGTACGTGGCCACATCGGCCATCACGGCAACGAACGGGCCGACCAGTTGGCCAACCGTGGGGTGGACGAGGTGCGTGGGTTCAAGCAGGCTTGATCTGGCTGGATGTACTCCTAGGCCAGTGGAAAGGTTCACACCTGGGGCGAGAGCGCTTTTTGTGGCGAGGGAGCTTGCTCCCGCGGGGTCGCGAAGCGGCCCCAGGTTTTGCGGTTGCTGCGCAACCGAGCGGGAGCAAGCTCCCTCGCCACAAGAGCGGTGTGCGGCACCGCGCTTCGTGGGCGTGTTAAGATCCGCGCCTTTGCATGACTGCCCGTTGAGAGCTGAACACTGATGGCCAACAGATCTGTCGTACTCGACACCGAAACCACCGGCATGCCGGTGACCGATGGTCACCGGATTATCGAAATCGGCTGTGTCGAGCTGATCGGTCGGCGCCTGACCGGCCGCCATTTCCACGTCTACCTGCAACCGGATCGCGAAAGCGATGAGGGCGCGATTGGCGTCCACGGCATCACCAATGAATTTCTGGTGGGCAAGCCGCGTTTCGCCGAAGTCGCCGATGAGTTCTTCGAGTTCATCCAGGGCGCGCAGCTAATCATCCATAACGCGGCGTTCGACGTTGGTTTCATCAACAACGAATTCGCCTTGATGGGCCAGCACCACCGGGCCGACATCACCGAGCATTGCAGCATCCTCGACACCCTGATGATGGCCCGGGAACGGCATCCGGGGCAGCGCAACAGCCTCGATGCCCTGTGCAAGCGCTACGGCGTCGACAACTCCGGCCGCGAACTGCACGGCGCGTTGCTCGACTCCGAGATCCTGGCAGACGTCTACCTGGCCATGACCGGTGGCCAGACCAGCCTGTCCCTGGCTGGCAATGCTTCGGACGGTGCGGGCGAGGGTTCGGGCAGCCAGGCCTCGGAAATCCGCCGGCTGCCCGCCGAACGCCAGCCTTCGCGGATCATCCGCGCCAGCGAAAGCGAGCTGGCCGAACACGTCGCGCGTCTGGAGGCCATTGCCAAGTCCGCCGGCGCCCCGGCATTGTGGACGCAACTGGCTGAGGCGCAGGCTGCGGCGAACTGACCCTCTGTGGGAGCTGACTTGCTCGCTCCCACAAGGATGTCACCACGCTGCCGTTCATTTCTCGCCACAATCGCCATGACCTTCTAACCTGAGATGGCAGGCAGGCCACACAGGAGGCCGCTTGATGTGCCAAGAGAAGGGCAATGGAGGGCAACCTGCCGTTGGTTGCCTCAAGGAGTGAGGACATTTTCCAGTATGCAGCCGCTCATGAATCCCAAGCACCCCGGGTTGTCGGTGCGCGTTGTCGATGAAGGCTTCGCTGATTACATCTGGGGCAGTGATTTCAGTTTCGAGGTCAGCGCCTATGGCACGGCGCAGATCGGCAAGCCCGTGAGCCAATGGCCCGTCACGCCCATTGTCCCGTACAGCAAGTGCTACGGCATCGATCCCGAGGAGTTCAGCAGCTTCCACGGTGCGCCCGACAGCGAGATCTTCATGGCCTACCTCGACGACCTGCCCGTCGGGCACCTGGTGGTCAGCACCAACTGGAACGGTTTCGCCCACATCGACGAACTGGCAGTGCACGCCCCGGCCCGTCGTCATGGGGTGGCCAAGGCCCTGCTCGATGTTGCCCAATTCTGGAGCCGCAAGAAAAAGCTGCCGGGGATCATGCTCGAAACCCAGAACAACAACTTGGGGGCGTGCCGGCTCTATGAGCGCTGCGGCTATGTGCTGGGAGGTATCGATCACCTGCGTTATCGCGCCATAGACCGGCACACCGCCGAAGTGGCGTTGTTCTGGTACCGGTTGTTCGACGATCCGCTGGGGATGTCGATCAGTGGCTCAGCAACGCCTCGGCTTGTTCCGTAGCCAATTCCAGCAGCGACTGGATGGCCGGCGCCGCAGGCGTGCCATTCAGGCTCAAGGCGTAGAGGTTGATGGGCACGGCGGGTGACACCGGGCAAACGTCCAGCCCGCCACCCTTGGCGCCCGAGGCGGTGAACGGGTCGACGATGGCCAGGCCTTCGCCGGCCTCGACCATGGCGCGCATCATCTGATGGGTCTGCACGCGGATCTGGACCACGGGCGCCGGCCGCAGGGCCGCCAGTTTGTGATCGAACGCGGGACTCAGCGGGTCATGGCCGTCGAGGCCCAGCAGCGATTGTCCGGCCAGGTCTTGAAGCGAAATGTATTTCTGTCGGGGTTGCAGCCAGCCGTGGGGCGCCAGCAATTGCAGCTTGCCCTGGGCGATGACCTGGCAATGGATGTCGGGATGCTCGGGGTCGTGCAGGCTCAGTCCCAGGTCACTTTCTCGCAACAGCAGGCTCTGGACGATCTGGCGGGTCGGTTCGCTGAGCAGGGTGCAAGGCACATCCGGATAGCGTCGGCGCAGGGCCGTGATGGTCCGGGGAAGCAATTGCTGGGCAAGGGGCGGGGCGCAGATGATGCGCAAGGGCGGTGCCTGGTAGTGCCTGAGGCTGCTGGCGAGTCGTTGCACCGGTTCGAGGGCGTCATACACCCGTGTCATGGCGTCGCGCAGTTCGAGGGTTTCCCGAGTGGCCTGCAAGCGTCCGCGCACACTGGCAAACAGCATGAAGCCCAGTTGAGTCTCGGCATCGCGCAGGATCGCCTCGACCTCCGCCACTGGCAATTGCAGCCATTCGGCCGCGGTGCCGAGGTGCCCGGTCTGCAGCAGCGCCTGGATCACTTCGATGTGGCGTAAACGCATGCGAGAAGTCCATGTTCGGCGGATGAGCCATTGAGTGGCCGAATCCTAACCCAAGTCCGGGCTTGACTTCTGTTTATCGTTATAAGGCGATTTGCGTTTCGGGTTCGCGGATCAATTCAACTCCTGATTGCACCAGCAAGAAGCGGTCTTCGTCGAGTTTGTTGACTCGATCGCCAATGGCCAGCCGATAGGTGGTGACAGGCTCCTTGCCGTGTTCGTCCAGTGTCGATTCCTGGAATTCATGCACCGAATAGACGCGACCCTCGGCGTCTCGCGCATGAAATTGTCCGACAAGTACTGCTGCCATTGCTTAGAACCTCTGGAAATAGATCACTCGATTTGCGGTTCTGTAGACCCTGTCCAAGCGCGGTAAGTTTTCCTACAAGAAAAAAATAGTCCAGCTGACCGGTTTTCGGCTTTCCGCTGGTCCAATAGTGCGCCCGATCATCTATAACTACAGGCTCCCTTGAACCCAAAGTCGAGATGCAGTCCATGAGTAATGTCTATACGGTGGCCGTTTTGGTGGGAAGCCTGCGCAAGGCCTCGATCAACCGCAAGGCAGCGTTGGCGCTGGCTGCGCTGGCGCCGCCTGGCTTGAAGCTGGAAATTGTCGAGATCGGCGAGTTGCCGCTCTACAACGAAGACATCGATGTCACGCCACCGCCGGCCTATAGCGCGTTTCGCCAGCGTGTCGGCGCGGCGGATGCGCTGTTGTTCGTCACTCCCGAATACAACCGTTCGGTGCCGGCGCCGTTGAAAAACGCCATAGACGTCGGTTCGCGTCCCTACGGCAAGAGTTGCCTGAGCGGCAAGCCGGGCGCGGTGTTCAGTGCCTCTCCGGGCGCCATCGGCGGCTTTGGCGCCAACCATCATCTGCGCCAATCGCTGGTGTTCCTGGACGTGCCCTGCATGCAGCAGCCGGAAGCCTACCTCAGCAATGCCGGAGCAGCGTTCGACGAAGCCGGCAATCCGTCAGAGACGGTGAAACCGTTCTTGCAGACCTTCATCAATGCCTATGCCAAGTGGGTCGAGCAACACAAGAAGGCTTGAGGTCTCGGAGCCTTGGGCAACGGTTATGGCGAAAGGGCGCGGCGCGCTCGCCATAACCCGCCCCCGCGCCGGCCGCTGGGCCTGGGCTTTACCCGGCACTCGAAAATCCCTATCTTCCCTGCGCTTGACCCTACCTCCGTTCTCCATCTTCGACGCCTTGATAGCGCGTCGCTGTCTTCAAGGCTTGCGTAAATGCTGATCGCTTCATTGATTTTCCTGCTGACCATGACCCTGGTGATCTGGCAGCCCAAGGGGCTGGGCGTGGGCTGGAGTGCGACGTTGGGCGCGCTGCTGGCCCTGCTGAGCGGGGTGGTACAGGTCAGCGACATTGCCCTGGTGTGGCACATCATCTGGAATGCCACCGGTACCTTTGTCGCGTTGATCATCATCAGCCTGTTGCTGGATGAGGCAGGGTTCTTCGCCTGGGCCGCACTGCACGTGGCTCGCTGGGGCAAGGGCAGTGGGCACAAGTTGTTCGCCTTCATGGTGCTGTTGGGCGCCCTGGTGTCGGCGCTGTTCGCCAACGACGGGGCGGCGCTGATCCTGACGCCCATCGTGATTTCGATGCTGCTGGCCTTGCGCTTTTCCCCCGCGGCCACCCTGGCGTTCGTCATGGGCGCCGGTTTCATCGCCGACACCGCGAGCCTGCCGCTGGTGGTCTCGAACCTGGTGAACATTGTCTCGGCGGATTTCTTCGGCATTGGCTTCAACCGCTACGCCGCGGTCATGGTGCCGGTGAACCTGGTGGCCGTGGCCGCCAGCCTGGCCATCCTGTTGTGGTTCTTCCGGCGTGACATCCCGCGTGACTACGACCCGCATCAACTGGACGATCCGGCCAGTGCTATCCATGACACGGCCACTTTCTACGCCGGCTGGGTGGTGCTGGTGATTTTGTTGCTGGGGTGCTTTGCCCTCGAGCCGCTGGGCATTCCCATCAGTGCGATTTCGGCGGTCTGCGCGGCATTGCTGCTGGCCGTCGCGGCCCGCGGGCACAAGATATCCACCCGCAAGGCGATGAAGGAAGCGCCGTGGCAGATCGTGATTTTCTCCCTGGGCATGTACCTGGTGGTCTACGGCCTGCGCAACGCCGGGCTCACGGGCTACCTGGCCCACTGGCTCGACCATTTCGCCGAATATGGCGTGTGGGGTGCGGCCATGGGCACCGGGGTGCTGACGGCGTTGCTGTCGTCGGCCATGAACAACCTGCCGACGGTGCTGGTCGGCGCCTTGTCCATCGATGCCAGCCAGGCCACCGGCGTGGTGAAGGAGGCGATGGTCTATGCCAACGTCATCGGCAGCGACCTGGGCCCGAAAATCACCCCGGTCGGCAGCCTCGCAACCTTGCTCTGGCTGCATGTACTGGAACGCAAGAACATCCGGATCGGCTGGGGGTATTACTTCAAGGTCGGGATTGTGCTGACAGTGCCGGTGTTGTTGGTGACGCTGGCGGCGTTGGCTTTGCGGTTGTCCTTCTAGACCGAGGTGAATTCATCGCGAGCAGGCCCTGGCAAACACTGGAGAACTCAGGCGTTGCCCGGCACATCCGGCCAGCGATCCGCCACCAGGAACACCCGCTCGGCCTCTTCCCACTCACCCCCGGCATTTTCCGTCAGGCGCACCATCAATTGCGCGGGCGCCAACGGGTCGAGGGCCGCTCGCCAGGCGTCCAGTTGCACGGCGCTCCAGGTCTGTTCTGCCGGGTAATGCGCCGGTGCCAGCCAGGCGGCGCGGGGCAGGGGTTGCCAGCGACCGGGCGGGCGCTGGGCGATGAACGCCGGCCAATCACGTTGATGCAGCCAACTGCCGCGCAGGTGCCTCGGGTGCGCGCCGGCCGGCGGTTCGGCCAGGCCAGGCCAGGGGTACAGCAAATACCCGCCGAGCCAGAGTTCGGAGCGCAGCTGTTCGATGTCCTCGGGCGCGATGCCCAGCGTTGCGAGGACTTCGCGGCTCTCCGGGCGAGCCGAGATCGGCAGTTGGTGCTCGCGCAGGTGCGCCAGCTTGCGGTCGAGCCGGTCATGGCAACCGGGTCCGAGCCATTGCGCGGCGTCCCGTCCGTTACCGGCCTGGGGGCCGAGGTACAACTTGATCGCCAGTTCCAGGTGGTGGAGGCCTTCGTCGTCGCGCAGCAGCAGGTCGAGTTCGCCCAGGGTATGGCCCTGGTGTCGGATCGGCAGGTTCGCGGCGATCAGTTCGATGCCCGGTGCGTGCTGCACGGCAAACTGCCACAACTTTTCGTAATACAGGCCCAGGCGCCGCGTCCGCCCCTGGGCCAGCCAACGCAGGAGCGGGTAGCTGTCGCGGTCCAATTGTCGCAGCCAGTGTTCCAGGCGATCCGGCTCGCGCACCCAGCTGCTGCCGCTCAGGGGATGGCGCTGGGGCCAGGGCGTGTCGATGAGCATCGGCGGGGCCAGTATCGCCCACGCCAGGTCGCGCACTTCAGGAGGGCGCAGGCGGCGGGGCAGGTCCAGCAAATCAGGGAACAGGATCATGTGGCGAGCATAGCTGTTGCGCGCAAGGCTTAAAGAATTTTGTCTATGGAGCGCTTTCGCCCATAATCGTGCTTTTCGCCCGCCGCAGACCTTCGCAGGAGCCTCATGGAGCAATTTCGCAATATCGGCATCATCGGTCGCCTGGGCAGTTCACAGGTGCTGGAGACCGTTCGCCGTCTCAAACGTTTCCTCCTGGAGCGGCACCTGCATGTGATCCTCGAAGATACCATCGCCGAAGTGTTGCCGGGCCATGGCTTGCAAACCTCGTCGCGCAAGATGCTCGGCGAAGTCTGCGACATGGTGATCGTGGTCGGCGGCGACGGCAGCCTCCTGGGCGCCGCGCGGGCCCTGGCGCGGCACAACATTCCGGTGCTGGGGATCAACCGTGGCAGCCTGGGCTTTTTGACCGATATCCGCCCTGACGAGCTGGAAACCAAGGTCGCCGAAGTACTGGACGGCCACTACCTGGTGGAAAACCGCTTCCTGCTGCAAGCCGAAGTACGCCGTCACGCCGAGGCTATCGGCCAGGGCGACGCGCTGAACGACGTGGTGCTGCACCCTGGCAAGTCCACGCGCATGATCGAATTCGAGCTGTACATCGACGGCCAGTTCGTTTGCAGCCAGAAGGCCGACGGCCTGATCGTCGCCACGCCCACCGGTTCCACCGCCTACGCGCTCTCTGCCGGTGGCCCGATCATGCATCCCAAGCTCGACGCTATTGTAGTTGTGCCCATGTACCCCCATACCTTGTCTGGGCGACCCATCGTGGTCGATGGCAACAGTGAGCTGAAAATCGTCGTGTCCAAGGATATGCAGATCTACCCGCAAGTGTCCTGTGACGGCCAGAACCATTTCACCTGCGCGCCGGGTGACACCATCACCGTCAGCAAGAAAGCGCAGAAGCTGCGCCTGATCCATCCGCTGGATCACAATTACTATGAAGTCTGCCGGACCAAGCTCGGTTGGGGCAGCCGGCTGGGGGGTGGAGGCGACTGATGCTCGATCCTGCGCGCAGTTACGACCTGATCGGCGATGTGCACGGATGCGCCCTGACCCTGGAACACCTGCTGGACCGGCTCGGTTACCACAAGCAGGGCGGGGTCTGGCGGCATCCGTCGCGCATGGCCGTGTTCCTGGGAGACATCATCGACCGTGGCCCGCGCATCCGCGAGGCGCTGCACATCGTCCACGACATGGTCGTGGCCGGCCAGGCGCTGTGCATCATGGGTAATCACGAGTTCAATGCCCTGGGCTGGAGCACGCCGGCCTTGCCAGGCAGTGGCCAGCGCTACGTGCGCGAACACACGCCGCGCCATGCCCGCCTGCTTCACGAAACCCTGACCCAATTCGAGCAGCACCCGGGCGACTGGCACGACTTCCTCGAGTGGTTCTACGAACTGCCGCTGTTTGTCGATGCCGGCCGTTTCCGTGTGGTGCATGCCTGTTGGGACGCCGGCCTGATCGAACCGTTGCGGGGCCTGTTCCCGAATGGCTGCGTCGACGAACACTTTCTCCAGGCCTCGGCGCAGGCGGGCAGTTTCGCCTGCACGGTGTTCGACCGCTTGCTGCGCGGCACGGACATGCGCTTGCCCCACGGCATGACGCTGACCGGTGGCGACGGCCTGACCCGTTCGTTCTTCCGCACCAAGTTCTGGGAAGACGACCCGCAGACCTACGGCGACATCGTGTTCCAGCCCGATGCCTTGCCGGAGCCGGTGGCGCGTACGCCGCTGTCGCCGGACGAGAAGAACAACCTGCTGCGCTACGGCGAACATGAGCCGATGTTGTTCGTCGGCCACTATTGGCGCAACGGCAAGCCTGCCCCGATCCGCTCGAACCTGGCCTGCCTGGACTACAGCGCGGTGCTCTACGGCAAGCTGGTGGCCTATCGCCTGGACCAGGAAACCCGCTTGGACCCGCACAAGTTCGTCTGGGTCGATGTCGAGCGGCCGGAGGTGGTGCGATGAGCGCCGTCGCGGTCTTGCGCCTGCCCCTGGCGGCGGACCTGAGTGGTTTCGTCAAGCTGTTGCAGCGCATGCAGGTGCCTCATCGGGTCAGCGAAGAGGCGGGCGAACAGGTGCTTTGGGTCCCGGACGAAATCAGCGAAGACGTGCGCGCCCTGTACGCCCGCTTTCCGGACGGCGATCCCGAGCAGCAACTGCAATTGTCGGCGACCGGCAGCACGCCCCGACGCGCGGGTTTCGTCGAGCAGTTGCGACGCAGCCCGGTCACTGCGCTGGTGTTGTTGCTCAGCGTTATCGTTGGCGCCGTGACCCTGCTGGGGGAAAACCTGGAGACGCTGCGCTGGCTGACTTTCCTGGAGTTTCACGTCGTCGGCGACTACATCCAGTTCACGCCCCTGGGCGACAGCCTGGCGGCCGGCCAGTGGTGGCGCCTGGTGACGCCGATGCTGATTCACTTCGGCTTCCTGCACATCGCCATGAATGGCATGTGGTATTGGGAGCTGGGGCGGCGGATCGAAGCGCGCCAGGGCGGCATCAACCTGCTGGGGCTGACCTTGTTGTTCAGCCTCGTGTCGAACTTCGCCCAGTATGTCTTCAGCGGCGCGACCCTGTTCGGCGGCTTGTCCGGCGTGCTGTACGGCCTGCTGGGGCATTGCTGGATCTATCAACTGTTGGCGCCGAACCCGGCCTATCACTTGCCCCGAGGGGTGCTGGTGATGATGCTGGTGTGGCTGCTGCTGTGTCTGTCCGGGCTGGTCTCGATGATCGGCTTTGGTGAAATTGCCAATGCGGCCCACGTCGGCGGGTTGCTCGTCGGCTGCTTCACGGGCTTGTTGGGCGGGCTGTTCGCTCGCCGTAGAATGGCCCCTTGATGGGCGCCTGTGCCTCTTGAAATGCGCGATCGCGCGGAGAATCCATGTCCTCGTTCAACGAAATGATCAACAACATCACCCCTGACATCTACCGCAACCTGAAGCTGGCGGTGGAAATCGGTAAATGGGCCGATGGCAACAAGCTCACCGCCGAACAGCGCGAATTGTCGCTGCAAGCGATGATCGCCTGGGAGATCCAGAACCTGCCCGAAGACCAGCACACCGGCTACATGGGCACCCAGGAATGCCATTCGAAGTCGACTGAAGTGCCGAACGTACTGTTCAAGTCGGATGCTGTCCATTGATCGAGATTGGTCGCGGTGCAATCAGCAAGATGTCGGCGCGCCTGGACGGGCCGACGGTTCAATACGCGTTTCGCCTGGATGATGTCGAGGTGCCGGTCAACCCATTGATCGGCAGCACGGTGCGCCTGGAGTTTCTCGGCGCGATCCACTGCACCCATTGCGGGCGGCGGACCAAGACCAGTTTCAGCCAGGGGTATTGCTACCCGTGTATGACCCAGCTGGCCCAGTGCGATCTGTGCATCATGAGCCCCGAGCGTTGCCATTACGATGCAGGCACGTGCCGTGAGCCGGCGTGGGGCGAGCAGTTTTGCATGACCGATCATGTGGTCTACCTGGCCAACTCCTCGGGCGTGAAAGTCGGCATCACCCGTGCCACGCAACTGCCCACCCGCTGGTTGGACCAGGGCGCCAGCCAGGCGCTGCCGATCCTGCGGGTCGCCACGCGCCAGCAGTCGGGGTTCGTCGAAGACCTGTTTCGCAGCCAGGTGGCGGACAAGACCAACTGGCGTGCCTTGCTCAAGGGCGACGCTGCGGCGGTGGACCTGCCCGCGATCCGCGACGCCCTGTTCGACAGCTGCGCCGAGGGTTTGCAGGGCTTGCAGGAACGATTCGGCCTGCAAGCGATCCAGACCATAGCGGACGTCGAGCCCATCGAGATCCGTTATCCGGTGGAGCAATACCCGACCAAGATCGTCAGCTTCAACCTGGACAAGAACCCGATCGCCGAAGGCACGCTGCTGGGGATCAAGGGCCAGTACCTGATCTTCGACACCGGTGTGATCAACATTCGTAAATACACGGCCTACCAGCTCGCCGTGCATCAGTAGAAGGATTCGACTCATGCGTACCGAACAACCGAAGATGATTTACCTCAAGGACTATCAGGCGCCCGAGTACCTGATCGACGAGACGCACCTGACCTTCGAGTTGTTCGAGGACCACAGCCTGGTCCATGCGCAACTGGTGATGCGTCGCAACCCCGAGCGCGGTGCCGGGCTGCCGCCGCTGGTGCTCGACGGCCAGCACCTGGAGCTGATGTCGGTCAAGCTCGACGACGCCGACCTGGCGCCGGGCGATTATCTGCTGGACGACAACCACCTGACCTTGCAGCCCAAGGCCCAGGCCTTCACCGTCGACACCAGCGTCAGGATCCACCCGGAAACCAACACCGCCCTGGAAGGCCTGTACAAGTCCGGCAGCATGTTCTGCACCCAGTGCGAGGCCGAAGGCTTTCGCAAGATCACCTATTACCTCGACCGTCCGGATGTGATGAGCAAGTTCACCACCACCGTGGTGGCCGAACAGCACAGCTACCCGGTGCTGCTGTCCAACGGCAACCCGATTGCCAGCGGTCCCGGCGAAGATGGCCGGCACTGGGCAACCTGGGAAGACCCGTTCAAGAAGCCCGCCTACCTGTTCGCCCTGGTGGCTGGTGACTTGTGGTGCGTCGAAGACACCTTCACCACCATGACCGAGCGCAGCGTGGCGCTGCGCATCTACGTCGAGCCGGAAAACATCGACAAGTGCCAGCACGCCATGACCAGCCTGAAGAAATCGATGCGCTGGGACGAAGAGGTGTACGGGCGCGAGTACGACCTGGACATCTTCATGATCGTCGCGGTCAATGACTTCAACATGGGTGCCATGGAGAACAAGGGGCTCAACATCTTCAACTCCAGCGCCGTGCTGGCCCGCGCCGAGACCGCCACCGACGCTGCGCACCAGCGGGTCGAGGCCATCGTCGCCCACGAATACTTCCACAACTGGTCGGGCAACCGCGTGACCTGCCGCGACTGGTTCCAGCTGTCGCTCAAGGAAGGTTTCACGGTGTTCCGTGACGCCGGGTTCTCCGCCGACATGAACTCCGCCACCGTCAAGCGCATCCAGGATATGGCGTACCTGCGCACCCATCAATTCGCCGAAGACGCAGGTCCCATGGCGCACCCGGTGCGTCCGGACAGCTTCATCGAGATCTCCAACTTCTACACCCTGACCGTGTACGAAAAGGGTTCGGAAGTGGTCGGCATGATCCACACGCTGCTGGGGCCTGAAGGCTTCCGCAAGGGCAGCGATCTGTACTTCCAGCGCCATGACGGCCAGGCCGTGACCTGCGACGACTTCGTCAAGGCCATGGAAGACGCCAACGGTGTCGACCTGTCACAGTTCAAGCGCTGGTACAGCCAGGCCGGCACGCCACGGCTGGTGGTCAGCGAATCCTATGACGCCGCGGCCAAGACCTACAGCCTGACCTTCAACCAGAGTTGCCCGGCGACCCCGGACAAGATGCCAAAGCTGCCGTTCGTGATTCCCGTGGAGCTGGGGCTGCTGGATGGCAAAGGCGCGGAGATCCCGTTGCGCCTGGCCGGCGAAGCGGCGGCAAGCGGCACGTCGCGCGTGATCTCGGTGACCGAGGCCGAGCAGACCTTCACCTTTGTCGACGTCGCTGAAAAGCCGTTGCCATCGTTGCTGCGCGGTTTCTCGGCACCGGTGAAACTGAGCTTCCCGTACAACCGCGACCAGTTGATGTTCCTGATGCAGCACGACAGCGACGGCTTCAACCGTTGGGATGCCGGCCAGCAGTTGTCGGTGCAGGTGCTGCAAGAGTTGATCGCCCAGCATCAGCAGGGCGAGACGCTGGTGCTGGACCCGCGCCTGGTCAGCGCGCTGCGCACCGTGCTGTCGGACGAATCCCTGGACCAGGCCATGGTCGCGGAAATGCTGTCGCTGCCAAGCGAAGCCTATCTGACCGAGATCAGCGAAGTGGCGGACGTCGAGGCGATCCACGCCGCCCGCGAGTTCGCTCGCCAGCAACTGGCCGATAACCTGTTCGAAGCCCTGTGGCTGCGCTACGAGGCCAACCGCGACCTGTCCAAGCGCACGCCGTATGTGGCCGAGGCCGAGCATTTCGCTCGCCGTGCGTTGCAGAACATTGCGCTGTCGTACCTCATGCTCACCGACAAGCCTGAAGTGCTGAGCGCGACCCTGGAGCAGTTCGACAGCGCCGACAACATGACCGAGCGCCTCACGGCGCTGGCGGTGCTGGTCAACTCGCCGTTCGAAACCGAGAAGGCCAAGGCCCTGGCAGTGTTCGCCGAACACTTCAAGAGCAATCCGCTGGTCATGGACCAATGGTTCAGCGTGCAGGCCGGCAGCCCCTTGCCGGGCGGCCTGGCGCGGGTCAAGGCGCTGATGGAGCATCCGGCGTTCAATATCAAGAACCCGAACAAGGTGCGGGCGCTGATCGGTGCATTCGCCGGGCAGAACCTGATCAACTTCCATGCGGCGGACGGTTCGGGCTATCGCTTCCTGGCGGATCTGGTGATCCAGCTCAACGGCTTCAACCCGCAGATCGCTTCGCGGCAACTGGCGCCACTGACCCGCTGGCGCAAATACGACAGCGCCCGCCAGGTGCTGATGAAGGCTGAGCTGGAACGCATCCTCGCGTCGGGCGGGCTGTCCAGCGATGTGTTCGAGGTGGTGAGCAAAAGCTTGGCGTAAGTGCGCTGCGCGTTGCCTTTTGTGGCGAGGGAGCTTGCTCCCGCTGGCCTGCGATGAAGCAGGCCCGGCCTTGATTCACTTTGCCTGGGTAGGGCAGGTGAACCGGTACCGGGAGTCCTTCGGCCTCCAGCGGGAGCAAGCTCCCTCGCCACATTTATCATTATCGCGAATGTCTTGCGATTCACCCTTGGCCGATCCCCCCAATGGTTAACAAAAGATAACGTGGCGTCGATTGTCAGACCTTTCGAAAGCCCGATAGGATAGGTTCGCTTGCTAGGGGCTCTAGATTGCAGGTTTGCGGGCTATGTTTGCGAGCCATGTTCGCGGGCTATGCTCGATCACCGGCAAGTTGCAGGAGTCTGCTTGCGGTGCCCTTAAGGGTTGAATGACCTGACAATAATAATGGGGGAATGGTCTATGAATGAGCCGGTCATGGCGGTGGGCCGCTGTCGCCCGCCCATGCTGCGCAGGGCGGCGTTGCTGGCCTCGGCGCTTTCGCTGCTGCTGGGCTCTGCGGTGTTGTCGGCGCCGGCAATGGCCGTTGCGGCGTCGACGTCCGATGTCATCTACGCGGTCGAATCGGCCAAGGCCAGCAAGACCCTGATGCTGGATGTGGTCCATGCCGGCCAGCGCCTGGTGGCGGTCGGTGATCGCGGGCATATTGTCTATTCGGACGACCAGGGCCGCTCCTGGACCCAGGCCAAGGTGCCGACCCGCCAACTGCTGACCGCCGTCTTTTTCGTCGACGACCAGCACGGCTGGGCCGTAGGGCATGACGCGCAGATCCTTGCCAGCGACGACGGCGGCCGCACCTGGACCAAGCAATTCGAAGCACTCAACCGTGAGGCACCGCTGTTGGACGTCTGGTTCAAGGACGCCAGCAACGGCTTTGCAGTGGGTGCCTATGGCGCGTTGTTGCAAACCACCGACGGCGGCAAGCACTGGGAAGACGCCAGCGACCGACTCGACAACGAAGACCAGTTCCACCTCAACGCGATTGCCGCCGTGAAGGACGCCGGGCTGTTCATCGTCGGCGAGGCCGGCAGCATGTTCCGCTCCGGCGACTGGGGCCAGACCTGGGAAAAACTCGAAGGCCCTTACGAAGGCTCGCTGTTCGGCGTCATCGGCACTGCCGAGCCTTCGACCCTGCTGGCCTACGGCCTGCGCGGCAACCTTTATCGCTCCACCGATTTTGGCGACACATGGGCGCCGGTCGAGCTCAAGGCCGCCCGGGGCACCCTGGAATTCGGCCTGTCCGGCGCCACGCTGTTGCCGGACGGTTCCATCGTGATCGTGGGTAACGGCGGCAGCGTCATACGCAGCACCGACGACGGCCAGACCTTCAGCGTGTTCAACCGCCCGGATCGTATTTCCGTGTCGGCCGTCACGGCGGCGGGTAACGGCAACCTGATCCTGGCCGGGCAGGGCGGCGTGCGCGCCACGACGCCCACCGGCGCCGAACTGAGCCAGTGAGCCGGGCACAATAACAAGAAGGCGGACCCCCATGAGCAGTCATCACCAAGACAAGGCGACGTTCCTCGAACGCCTGATTTTCAACAACCGCCCGGCAGTGATCGTCATTTGCCTGCTGGTCAGCCTGTTCCTGTTCTGGCAGGCAACGCTGATCCGGCCGTCCACCAGTTTCGAAAAAATGATTCCCCTCAAGCATCCCTTCATCGAGAAGATGCTCGAGCACCGCAACGACCTGACGAACCTGGGCAACACCGTGCGCATTTCCGTGGAAGCCACCAACGGCGACATCTTCTCCCGGGACTACATGGAGACCCTGCGCCAGATCCACGATGAGGTGTTCTATATCTCCGGGGTCGACCGCTCCGGGCTCAAGTCGCTGTGGAGCCCGAGTGTGCGCTGGACCGAAGTCACCGAAGAGGGCTTTGCCGGCGGCGAGGTAATTCCCCAGAGCTACAACGGCTCGGCCGACAGCCTGGAGCTGTTGCGCAACAACGTACTCAAGTCTGGCCAGGTCGGGCGCCTGGTGGCCAACGATTTCAAGTCGAGCATTGTCGACATCCCATTGCTGGAGTCCTATCCCGACCCGCAGGACCAGGGCAAATTGCTCGCCCTGGATTATCAGAAGTTCTCCCACGAGCTCGAAGACAAGATCCGCCACAAGTTCGAAGCCCAGAACCCCAACGTGCAGATCCATATCGTCGGCTTTGCCAAGAAGGTCGGTGACCTGATCGACGGGCTGATCATGGTGGTGCTGTTCTTCGGCGTTGCTTTTGTCATCACGCTGGTGCTGCTGTATTGGTTCACCCACTGCATGCGCAGCACCATCGCGGTGCTGAGCACCACGCTGGTGGCGGTGGTCTGGCAGCTGGGGCTGATGCACGCGGCCGGTTTCGGCCTGGACCCGTACTCGATGCTGGTGCCGTTTCTGATCTTCGCCATCGGTATTTCCCATGGCGTACAGAAGATCAACGGCATCGCCTTGCAGTCCAGCGAGGCGGACAACGCCCTGACCGCAGCGCGGCGCACCTTCCGCCAGTTGTTCCTGCCGGGGATGATCGCAATCCTGGCGGACGCCGTCGGCTTCATCACCTTGCTGATCATCGACATCGGTGTGATTCGCGAACTGGCCATCGGCGCCTCCATCGGTGTGGCGGTGATCGTGTTCACCAACCTGATCCTGCTGCCGGTGGCGATTTCCTACGTTGGCATCAGCCGACGCGCCATCGAGCGCAGCAAGAAAGACGCGACCCGCGAGCATCCTTTCTGGCGCGGGCTGTCGAATTTTGCCAGCGCCAAGGTCGCGCCGGTGTCCATTGCCCTGGCGGTGATCGCCTTCGGCGGTGGCCTCTGGTACAGCCAGAACCTGAAGATCGGCGACCTGGACCAGGGCGCGCCGGAGTTGCGTCCGGACTCGCGCTACAACCAGGACAACAATTTCATCATCAGCAACTATTCCACCAGCTCCGATGTGCTGGTGGTGATGGTCAAGACCAAGGCCGAAGGCTGTTCGCGTTATGAAGCCATGGCGCCCATCGACGAGCTGATGTGGAAGATGCAGAACACCGAGGGCGTGCAGTCGGCCATCTCCCTGGTGACCGTGTCCAAGCAGATGATCAAGGGCATGAACGAGGGCAACCTGAAGTGGGAAACCTTGTCGCGCAACCCCGACGTGCTGAACAACTCCATCGCCCGGGCCGACGGCCTGTACAACAACAGCTGTTCGCTGGCGCCGGTGCTGGTGTTCCTCAACGACCACAAGGCCGAGACCCTGGACCGGGCCGTGAAGGCGGTGCAGGCGTTTGCCCAGGAAAACAACCGCGACGGCCTGGAATTCATCCTGGCCGCCGGTAACGCCGGCATCGAAGCGGCCACCAACGAGGTGATCAAGGCGTCGGAACTGACGATCCTGATCCTGGTGTACATCTGCGTGGCGACCATGTGCATGATCACCTTCCGTTCCTGGGCCGCGACGCTGTGCATCGTGCTGCCGCTGGTGCTGACCTCGGTGTTGGGCAACGCCCTGATGGCCTTCATGGGCATCGGCGTGAAGGTCGCGACCCTGCCGGTGGTGGCGCTGGGGGTGGGGATCGGCGTGGACTACGGCATCTACATCTACAGCCGCCTGGAAAGTTTCCTGCGGGCTGGTCTGCCGTTGCAGGAGGCGTACTACCAGACGCTGAAATCCACCGGCAAGGCCGTGCTGTTCACCGGCCTGTGCCTGGCCATCGGGGTGTGCACCTGGATCTTCTCGGCCATCAAGTTCCAGGCGGACATGGGGCTGATGCTGACGTTCATGTTGCTGTGGAACATGTTCGGCGCACTCTGGCTGCTGCCGGCGCTGGCACGGTTCCTGATCAAGCCTGAGAAGCTGGCGGGGCAGAAGGGGAATTCGTTGTTTGCTCATTGATCGAGTGAAGCATCACCGAACCTTGTGGCGAGGGAGCTTGCTCCCGCTGGGCCGCGCAGCGGCCCCAATGCAGTTGAACACGGTCAACCTGGTACCCCGCGGCGGCTGGTTTGGGGGCTGCTGCGCAGCCCAGCGGGAGCAAGCTCCCTCGCCACGGGATGCTGTGTGGCAATCAGGGCGCCAATGGCAAGAACCGGCTTTGCGCCAACGGCCTGCCGATCTGCCCACGGTGCACATCCACCACCGCGTAAGGGCTTTTCGCCTTGGCCAGCAGGGAGTAGTAGTGCTCCCGCCGTTGCTCCTTGGTTTTCAGATGCGCGACGCTGAAATCGGCTTTCGGCGTGTCGGCCGTTTCGTAGTGAAAATGCGCATACCAGAGCGGCCAGCCGTCGCGGTCATTGACGGCGTATTCCTGTAGGAAGTCCTTGCGCTCGCCTTTCAAGGCTTTGCGTTCGCCGAGTCGGGCGACTTGGATCAGGTTTTTCTCGAACAGGTAGCGCAGGTTGCTGTCGGTGGGGGGCAGTTTCAGGCTCAATTCGATGCGCAGCTCACTGCCCCGGGTGGTCAGGCGCGACACCGCGTTTGCCAGTTGCTCGCTCAGTGTCTGGTCGGCGACGGTGCGTGGGGTTTTCGATGCCGTGAAAGCTCTCTCGAGTTCTTCGCCGAGCCGGCGGTAGCGACTCGCCTCGCTGCTCAGGATCTCCTCGATTTCCTGGGGAAAGCGACATTGCGGTTTATAGCGCTCGGCATTCAACAAGCTGTTTTCCAGTTGCCCAAGCAGTTTTCGCGCGTCGCCCTTGATCGCTTTTAGCGACCTTGTGCGCGGTGCCGGGGCAGGGCGTTGCACTTCCACCAGGTCCCAGACGTCGTCGTGTTGGGAATACGTGGCGAGCAGCTTGTCGTCGAGTTCGGAGCGCAGCTCGACGACGTCAATCGGCAGCGTGGTGCCGGCCGGTTTCAGGTCGCCGATCAGCACGCCACTCTTGCGGGTCTTGATCACCTTTTTCTGCGGACGTCCGGCGGGTGTCTTGCTGCGTTTGGGCGGGCGCTTGCGCGGTTGCGATTCGGGCTTGATCTCGGCGGCCAGCTTCGCGGACGCATCCTCGTACAGCCCCTCGACCAGCCTGAACAACCGGCCGAAATAGGACGTGTCCATGTCATCGGCATTGAGGGCTTTCATGCCCTGCATGGCATCGAGGGCCGCGCCATAGTGCTCGGTCAGGCTTTCCAGCACCTCAAGCTGCTCCGCCGAGGTCAGGTCATAGGTGCTCAGGTCGGATTGGGAGCGCGCCTGCTCCATCAATAGCTGGGTGATGTCGTGCAGGTTCGCGGGAAGGTCGGAGTTCGGGTCCTTGAATATCAGCGCTGCCAGTGTCGGCAATTGCAGGGCCTTGATGGCCAATGCCGTTCGTTCACCCAGCGGACGGTCCCTGGTCAGCCGCTCGAACGCCTGCGCGCCAGCGGCGTCCAGGTTCAACAGCGCGTCCAGGTAGCGATCCCTGAGTTCCAGCCAATGGATCGAACGATCATTGATGTCGCTCAGGGCATCGAGGTAATGAAAGTAGTCGAGGATGTTTTTGACCACGTTCACCTGCAAGGTCGGCTTGTTTTGCGTGAACTGGCTATTGGCGTCATCCAGGGCAGCCAATTCGTACTCGGTGATGACGAAAGCCTTACGGGCGTTATTGACCACGTTCTCCATCAAGGCATGAACGATGTTCGGGGGAAACTGCATGTCGAGGCCGGCGTATTCAGCCGCGTTGTCCAGCAGCTTCAGGTAGCCGTCAGTCTGCTCCTGGAGCAGTGTGTAGTAACGCGCCCGCTTGTCCGCGCGTTGCTCTTCGGTAAATTTTCCTTCCTGGGCTTTGGTCATCACTTCCAGGGCAATGTCCAGGGCGCGTTGCTTGTCGGCTTCCTGTGCACGGTAATCGTTCAACTGCTGGCTCAGTTCGGCCGCGCGCTGGGCCTTGAGGCGGCGCATCTCGGCCAGGCGTTTGGGCGGCATGCCCCCGCGCAGGCGAAGGCGCAGGTCGACGGACCACTGGCCTTGGGTATCTGCTTGCAGCACCGGGCCGTTGCGGGCCGGATCTCTCGGAGCGAGCGGGTCGACGATCGTCGCGGTGCCGTCCGGTTCCGGGCTCACCTGGTACATCGCCCCGTCAACCAGGGCGTGCCAGGTGTTCCTGATGACGTACAGGCCGGTGTAGGGACCGTAGTCGATCGGCGCGGGCAGGGTTGCCGGCCGGGCTACCTGCAAGCGTCGCAGGCGGGCGAGCTGTTGCGCTGTCAAGCGACGGCGGGCGCTGGCGAAGCTCAGGTCCAGGCGGTTGCCGGTGTTCTTGAAGCGTTCCCCCGGCAAGGTCACGGGGCTTTCATGAATGGCCGGTGACGCGGGCGCGGGCCATTGCTCGGGGATGATCCGCGGTGCGGGAGGACGCATCGCCTGTTCCTTGAGTGTTTCGGGCAAAGGGGTACGGGGTGGTGCGTTGACGGAGGGGAACTGGATCAGCAGCAGGCTGAGGTTGAGCAACAGATCGACGGCGGCCAGCTCCCGTGTCACCGGGTCTTCGCTGCCCAGGGCCGGGATGTCCTGGTTGGCGCTGGCCACCAGGTTCCACAGCCAGGCCGTGGCCATGGCCGGGCCACGCAGCAAAGGCAACAGCAGCGTGTTGAATAGCAGGCTGCCGCCATGGAGCAAGACGGCCCAGCGGCTTTCGCTGTTGGACACCGAGTCCCGGTCTGCCTGGGTCACCAGGGCGCGCGCGTTGCTGCCGTAGAGATACTGCATCAGTTCGCCGTTGTGCAGGAATTGCCGCAGCTCGTCGTTGACGCTGTCGACCGCCAGGGTGGCCGGCGCCGGTTTCGCGGGCAGGCTGAACTCATCGCCCTGGTAGAAACGCACGACATGAGGCTCCTGGAAGCCGCCATTGGCGTAGACCGGGCGGGCGGCGTCGGCCATCCAGGTCAGGACACTGTTCTGCAAGTCCCCCGGCGCGACGATGGCCTGCAACAGTGCCTCGCGGGTCGGATATTCCTGCAACGAAGGCGTGTAGAGCGGGCGATACAGCACATGCGGCCCCGTCGCGACGTCCTCCGGTTCGATGATGAACATGTTCGTCACGGTATCGGGGTGGGCTTGGGGCGTGCGCAGCCACGCCAGATGGCGCATGACCACCGGGCGGCCCGCGACCCGTTGCTCGTCGGCGTCGGGCTTGAGGAGGGCTTCGATCAGGGCCAGGCCCTGGCGGCTCATGCCGTTCTCATGGTTGAGCACTTGCTGGAGGGCTTCGAGCGGCAGCTGCGCGGGGAGCTCTTCGGCGAACATTCGCTGGCGTTCAGGGGCTTGCGACGCATCGTCCAGCAGTGCTCGTTGCAGGTAGCGCGGGTAGGCCTTGCCGATGTCCACCTGCTCGATCAGCCCGCCTTTGCGAACGATGAAGTCTGGCGTCAGCCACGCCGGAAGCGCCAGGCCCAGGCGGTGACTGAGCACCGGGCCGGCGCCGGGTCGGCCGACGAGATTATTGATCGCCAGTTCGGTCAGGCTCATCGTTCTTTTTTCGATGAGCCCGACGGTGCCGGGGTAGCCCGCCGCCACACTGAAGGTCAGCTCCACATCGTCGGGCTGGTATTGGTTGGCTCGGGCCTTGGCCGGGCTGCCGTCGTTGGCGCGCTGCATCACCCTGAGCAGTGCGTCGGCGGCAAACGCCTTGATGTCCTGGATGTCGCTGAGAAAGGTGCGACCTCGATTGCGTTGCTTGGCACTGGCCAACGCCAGGGTGTACTGCTGGATCTTCGTCCTGTCGACCACGGAGGCCTGTTTCAGCCAGTCGGGAATCAGCGGGGCGATCCGTGCCGCGGCGGCCGGGATCGCGCGCGGGGCGTCGAGCAGGTAGCGGGCGGGGTCGCTCAACTCGTCGTAGAGTGCCCTGAGGCCTGGCAGGCCGATGCGCGAGGGCAACTGCACCGCGTCGAGGTCGCTCAACTGTTGTTCCAGGATCATGGCCGCCTGGGTCTCGAAGGCATGGCCTTCGATCTCGTGGCGCTGGCATGTCAGGCTGTCGACGACGTATCGGTGGGCGATCCGGGCGCCCCAGTGCCGAGTGAAGGCCTCCATGGATTCGAAGGCCTGGACAACGCCCGCAGGACTGCACAGCAGCAACACTGTCGTGTTGTTCTTGCACTGGGTCAGCAGGATCTCGCTGCCGCTCAACACGCTGCTCGCGCCGGCCCGAGTGAGCCGGGTCTGCAGGCTGTAGGCGTAGACGCCAGACGGGCCATGGCGTCGAAAGCGTTGCGAGCGGTCGGGCCACTGCACAATCTGGTCGAGGGCTTCCCGGGCCTGTTCGGAGAGGTCTTGCTGCAGGCTGCGGATCTGCAACAGGTTCTGGAGTACATCGCTGAGCCACTGCCAACGGCTGGTGCCGGGCTGCCTGTCGGTTGGCGGGTCGGCGTCGATGTTGGCGTTCCAATAACGGGCCAGGGCGTCCTCCAGCCCGATCGGTACGCTCCAGGGCAGTTCCAGCAACAGTTTTTCGATGACTTGCATGTCCAGCTTTCCGTTGTCCGGCGACAGCAGGCGCGGTGGCGCGTCGGACAGGAAGCTGCGCCGCCCGTTGCGATCCTTGAACGCCACCGCAATGCCGAGCGCCAGGTACTCGAGGACTCGCGACAGGAACGGTTCGAGCTGGTAGCCGCTGGACGCCTCATCGGGCGTTGCCAGCCGGGTTTTGGCGAGGTCGAAGGTGAGCGTGGGGTATTTGCTCTTGATCGCTTGCTCGAGCGTGCGTGATACGAATTGCTCGAAGGTCGGGCGATCGGCAAATTGCAGGCTGACGCTGTGTGCCAGCGCGCAAGGGCTGTCAGCCGGAGAGGGCGAGGTCATGGGAAATCCTTTTCATGGGGCGTTGAAAATGACGCCCGGAAAAGTATCGACCTCTGGGTTGCGCGCGGGTGGTACATAGATACCACCGCGGCGCATGGCGTTTGTGTCAGGTGGGGTCGGAACCCAGTACCACGTTCAATGCACTGCGGGCATCGTCCAGTTGCACCAGCGTGGCATGGCGGGCGCCGAGGGCGTCGCGGTTCTCGATGGCGGTGAGGATCGCCTTGTGCCGCGGCATCGCCAGCTCATGCAGGTTGGGCCGCTGGTTGGAGTGCTTGAGCGCTTCGGCGATGGCCACCGACAACATGTTGCACAGGTTGGCGAGCAGGTCGTTGTGGGTGGCGTCGGCGATGCGGCTGTGGAAGTCCAGGTCCGGTTGCAGCAGGGCCTCGGGGGTCGGTGCCGCCTCCATGCGCTGGTAGGCTTCGCGGATGGCGGCGATGTCGCTGTCGGTCGCGAATTGCGCAGCGAGGGCGGCGGCCGCCGGTTCGATGATGCTGCGCACGCTGGTGAGCAAACCAAAGAACTCATTCTGCGGGCTGCTCTGCATCAGCCAGTGCAGCACGTCAGGGTCGAGCATGTGCCATTCCCGGCGGGCCTTGACCACCGTGCCCACGCGCGGGCGCGAATACACCAGGCCCTTGGCGACCAGCACCCGCGTGGCCTCGCGCAGCACCGGGCGGCTGACCGCGTATTCTTCGCACAGCAAGGCTTCGGCAGGGAGCTTATCGTCGGGCTGAAACCGACCTGAGACGATCTGCATGCCCAGTTCCTGGACGATGCGCGCATGCATGCTCTTGCGGTCGGAAGGTTTACGGTAATCCATGGGGCGCGGCGCGATCCTGTACGGGGGGAATGATGCGCATGATAGCAGGCGCGGCGGATATTCATCAGATCGACCCCTTGGATCTGAGTGACCTTGTGGCGAGGGAGCTTGCGCCCGCTCGGTTGCGCAGCGACCGTCCAGGGGTCTGCTTCGCAGTCCAGCGGGAGCAAGCTCCCTCGCCACAGTTGGTGTGACAGTCAACCTGGATGTTGAATGTTCGGCCGCAATTGCGAGCCAGCTCCCACAAGGGGGTTCTCCATTCATCCCGGGCTCAGTGGCGTCAGTGGGAGTGCCGCGGTACCTCCGCGCCGCGACAGCCCACCAGGAAATCGAAGTCACAGCCCTGGTCCGCTTGCAGCACATGGTCGATGTACAACTGGCGATAGCCGCCCACCAGCAGTTGCTGCGGCGGTGCGAGGTCGGCCAGGCGGGCGGCGAGTTCGGCGTCGGGGATGTCCAGGTGCAGGCGGCCGCTGGCGCAGTCCAGCTCGATCCAGTCGCCTTCTTTCACCGCAGCCAGGGGCCCGCCGGCCGCCGCTTCCGGCGCCACGTGCAAGACCACGGTGCCATACGCGGTGCCGCTCATGCGCGCGTCGGAAATCCGCACCATGTCCGTCACGCCCTGGGCCAGTAGCTTGGCCGGCAAGCCCATGTTGCCGACTTCGGCCATGCCCGGGTAACCCTTGGGCCCGCAGTTCTTCATCACCAGGATCGAGTCGGCGTCCACGTCCAGTTCCGGATCGTTGATTCGCGCCTTGTACTCGTCGAAGTTCTCGAACACCACCGCGCGACCGCGATGCTGCATTAATTCAGGCGTCGCGGCGGACGGCTTGAGCACCGCGCCCAGCGGCGCCAGGTTACCGCGCAACACGCAAATGCCGCCGTCGGCGCGGATCGGGTTGTCGAGGGTGCGGATGACTTCGTCCTGGCCGTAGATCGGGGCGTCCTTGGTGTTCTCGCCGAGGCTCTTGCCGTTGACGGTCAAGGCGTTCGGATGGGGGATCAGGTTGGCTTCACCGAGACGGCGCAACACGGCAGGCAGGCCGCCGGCGTAGTAGAACTCTTCCATCAGGAAACGCCCGGACGGCTGCAGGTCGACGATGGTCGGCATGCCGCGACCGATGCGGGTCCAGTCGTCCAGCTCCAGCTGCACGCCGATGCGGCCGGCAATCGCCTTGAGGTGGATCACCGCGTTGGTCGAGCCGCCGATGGCCGCGTTGACGCGAATGGCGTTTTCGAAGGCTTCCTTGGTCAGGATCTTCGACAGCTTGAGGTCTTCACGGACCATTTCCACGGCGCGCATGCCGGACATATGAGCCAGGACGTAGCGCCGAGCATCCACCGCCGGGATCGCGGCGTTGTGGGGCAGGGAGGTGCCGAGGGCTTCGGCCATGCAGGCCATGGTCGAGGCCGTGCCCATGGTGTTGCAGGTACCGGCCGAGCGGGACATGCCGCCCTCGGCCGCGAGGAAATCGTCGAGGGAGATGGTGCCGGCCTTGACCTGCTCGCTCAGTTGCCAGACCACGGTCCCCGAACCGATGTCCTGGCCCTTGTGCTTGCCGTTGAGCATCGGCCCGCCGGTGACGACGATGGCCGGCACGTCGCAACTGGCCGCGCCCATCAACAGGGCGGGAGTGGTCTTGTCGCAACCGGTGAGCAGCACCACGCCATCGATCGGGTTGCCGCGAATCGCTTCCTCCACGTCCATACTCGCCAGGTTGCGGGTCAGCATGGCGGTGGGGCGCAGGTTCGATTCACCGTTGGAGAACACCGGGAACTCCACCGGGAAGCCGCCGGCTTCGATCACACCGCGCTTGACGTGCTCGGCGATCTGCCGGAAGTGCGCGTTGCACGGGGTCAGCTCCGACCAGGTGTTGCAGATGCCGATGATCGGCTTGCCATGGAACTGATGGTCGGCGATGCCCTGATTTTTCATCCAGCTGCGGTACATGAAGCCATTCTTGTCGGCGGTGCCAAACCATTGGGCCGAGCGCAGGGAGGGTTTCTTATCAGACATGATCGATTCTCTTATTGTATGACTATATTGTGCTGAGCTGAGCTTAACATAAGCGCAATTTGTCCGGTTTGGAAGTGTTGTTGCTTAAATAGTATTACTATATAGTCCGGTGCAAAGGAGGGATTGTCCTGGCGTGCATTTGCGAGAGAAATCCCCCGAGGTTCCATAACAACAACAATCGGAGACCGGTCCCATGAGCCAGGAATTGCGGCTGATTCGTCGCATCACGCTGAAACTGATTCCCTTCCTGATCCTGCTGTACCTGATCGCCTACGTGGACCGTTCCGCCGTGGGCTTCGCCAAGCTGCACATGGGCGCCGACCTCGGCATTGGTGACGCAGCCTACGGCTTGGGTGCCGGGCTGTTCTTCATCGGTTATTTCCTGCTGGAGATCCCCAGCAACCTGATGCTCGAACGCTTCGGCGCCCGACGCTGGTTCGCCCGGATCATGATCACCTGGGGCGCCATCACCATCGGCATGGCATTCGTGCAAGGCCCCCTCAGCTTCTATGTAATGCGCTTCTTGCTCGGTGCGGCCGAAGCCGGGTTCTTCCCGGGCGTGCTGTACTACATCACCCAATGGTTCCCGGTGCGCCATCGCGGCAAGATCCTCGGCCTGTTCATCCTTTCCCAGCCCATCGCGATGATGATCACCGGTCCCGTGTCCGGCGGTTTGCTGGGCATGGACGGCGTGCTCGGCCTGCATGGCTGGCAGTGGCTGTTCATCGTCATCGGCCTGCCAGCGGTGCTGTTGACCTGGCCGGTGCTGCGCTACCTGCCCGACGGCCCGCAACAGGTGAAATGGATGGACCAGGCCGAAAAGGACTGGCTGACCGGTGAACTGAAGAAAGATTTGCAGGAGTACGGCCAGACCCGTCACGGCAACCCGCTGCATGCCTTGAAAGACAAGCGCGTCCTGTTGCTGGCGCTGTTCTACCTGCCGGTGACCCTGAGCATCTACGGGCTGGGCTTGTGGCTGCCGACGCTGATCAAGCAATTCGGCGGCAGTGACCTAGTGACCGGGTTCGTGTCGTCGGTACCGTACATCTTCGGCATCGTCGGCTTGCTGATCATCCCCCGCAGTTCCGACCGTTTGAACGATCGCTACGGCCACCTGGCCGTGTTGTATGTGCTGGGTGCCTTGGGCCTGTTTTTCAGCGCCTGGCTGTCGATACCGGCGTTGCAGTTGGCGGCGCTGTGCCTGGTGGCGTTTGCGCTGTTTTCCTGCACGGCCGTGTTCTGGACCTTGCCGGGGCGGTTCTTTGCCGGTGCCAGTGCGGCGGCGGGCATTGCGCTGATCAACTCGGTGGGCAACCTTGGGGGCTACATCGGCCCGTTCGTGATCGGCGCGCTGAAGGAGTACACCGGCAACCTGGCCTCGGGGCTGTATTTCCTGTCCTGTGTGATGGTGTTCGGCCTGGTGTTGACCGGCGTGGTCTATCGCCTGCTGGAGCGCAAGCATGTGCTGCCGGCGGATCAGTTCGCGGCCAGTGCCCGGGGGGCGACGCGTACCTGACCATGAACCCTGTGGGAGCGAGCTTTTGTGGCGAGGGGATAAATCCCCTCGCCACAAAGAAGTCTGCGAAGAGTTCATATTCAAGTTTTGTTTACAGGGAGAAACCCATGCGTCTAGTTCAATTCGAATTGCAAAACGGCGAGCGTCGCGTTGGCGTGGTCGACGGCGACCAGGTGCGCGAAGTGCAGGGCGCTCGTACCGTGCGGGACCTGGCGTTGGCCGCCATCGAAGCGGGCGTGAAGCTTGAGCAGCAGGTCAATGGCCTGGGCCTGGGGGCGAGTCATGACTACCCGCAATTGCTCGGCGAGTTGCGCATCCTGCCGCCGCTGGATCATCCGGACCCGGCGCACCTGCTGGTCAGTGGCACCGGGCTGACTCACCTGGGCAGCGCCTCGGCGCGGGACAAGATGCACCAGCAGGCCGGCGACGAAGCGGCCATGACCGACACCATGCGCATCTTCAAGTGGGGCGTGGAGGGCGGTAAACCCCAGGCCGGGCAGGCCGGTGTGCAACCGGAATGGTTCTACAAGGGCGACGGCAGCATCGTGGTGCGTCCGGGCCATCCGTTCCCGCTGCCACCGTTCGCCGAAGACGCCGGTGAAGAGCCGGAAATCAGTGGCCTGTATGTCATCGGCCACGACGGCAAGCCGTATCGCCTGGGCTTTGCGGTAGGCAACGAATTCTCCGATCACGTGATGGAGCGCAAGAATTACCTGTACCTGGCCCATTCGAAACTGCGCAGTTGCAGTTTTGGCCCGGAACTTCGCCTGGGTGAACTGCCTCCACATTTGTCCGGGACCAGTCGTATCCTGCGCAACGGTGAAGTGCTGTGGCAGAACGAATTCCTCAGCGGCGAGGCGAACATGTGCCACAGTCTCGACAACCTGGAATTCCACCATTTCAAGTACAGTCAGTTCCTGCGTCCGGGGGATGTGCACGTGCATTTCTTCGGCACCGCCACGCTGTCGTTCGCCGACGGCATCCGCACGCAGCCCGGGGACGTGTTCGAAATCAGCCAGGCTGAGTTCGGCGCGCCGCTGGTCAACGGCATTGCCCCGGTGGACGCGGTGTTCAACCCGGGTACTATCGGCACACTCTAAAAGGAGACTTGCGATGAACCAGATCCTTGGCCACAACTACATCGGCGGCGCCCGCAGCGCAGCCGGCCAGACACGCCTGCAAAGCGTCGACGCCAGCACCGGCGAAGCCTTGCCCCACGCGTTCATTCAGGCCACGGCGGAAGAAGTCGATGCCGCTGCCCAGGCAGCCGCGACGGCTTACCCGGCCTACCGCAGCCTGAGCGCCGTGCGCCGGGCCGAGTTCCTTGAGGCCATTGCCGACGAGTTGGACGCACTGGGTGATGAGTTCGTGGCCTTGGTCTGCCGGGAAACCGCATTGCCGGCTGCGCGGATCCAGGGCGAGCGCGGTCGCACCAGCGGCCAGATGCGCTTGTTCGCCAAGGTCTTGCGGCGCGGTGATTTCTACGGCGCACGCATCGACCGGGCGTTGCCGGAGCGCACGCCGCTGCCGCGTCCGGACCTGCGCCAATACCGCATCGGTGTCGGCCCGGTGGCCGTCTTCGGCGCCAGCAACTTCCCCCTGGCGTTTTCTACTGCCGGCGGCGATACCGCTTCGGCCCTGGCTGCCGGCTGCCCGGTGGTGTTCAAGGCCCACAGCGGCCACATGGCGACCGCCGAGCACGTGGCCGATGCGATCATCCGTGCGGCCGAGAAAACCGCGATGCCGGCCGGTGTGTTCAACATGATCTACGGCGGTGGCGTCGGCGAATGGCTGGTCAAGCATCCGGCGATCCAGGCGGTGGGTTTCACCGGTTCCCTGCGGGGCGGGCGCGCCTTGTGCGACATGGCCGCCGCACGGCCCCAGCCGATCCCGGTGTTTGCCGAGATGTCGAGCATCAACCCGGTGATCGTGTTGCCGCACGCGTTGGAAAAGCGCGCTGACAGCGTCGCTCGCGACCTGACCGCCTCGGTGGTGCAGGGTTGCGGCCAGTTCTGCACCAACCCCGGCTTGGTGATCGGTATCCGCTCGCCGCAGTTCACCGCCTTCACCCAACGGGTCGCGGCGCTGATCGGTGACCAGGCGCCGCAAACCATGCTCAACGCCGGTACGCTGCAAAGCTATGGCAAGGGTTTGAGCAAGTTGCTGGCGCACCCGGGCATCGAGCACCTGTCCGGGCGCGAGCAGCAGGGCAACCAGGCCCAGCCGCAGCTGTTCAAGGCCGACGCCAGCCTGCTGATCGAGGGCGACGAGGCGTTGCAGGAAGAAGTGTTTGGCCCGACCACGGTGTTTGTCGAAGTGGCGGACCAGGCGCAATTGACCGCCGCGCTGAACGGCCTGCACGGCCAGTTGACCGCGACGATGATCGGCGAGTCGGAGGATTTCGAGCGCTTCGGCGAATTGACGCCGCTGCTGGAACAGAAGGTCGGCCGCATCCTGCTCAACGGTTATCCGACCGGTGTCGAGGTGTGTGATTCGATGGTTCACGGCGGGCCGTACCCGGCGACGTCCGACGCCCGTGGCACCTCGGTGGGCACGTTGGCCATCGACCGTTTCCTGCGCCCGGTGTGCTTCCAGAACTACCCCGACAACCTGCTGCCCGAACCCCTGAAAAACGCCAACCCGCTGGGGATCCTGCGACTGGTGGATGGGGTGCCGGGGCGCGAGGCGATCCGACGATAGCGGTGGTGCAGCTTGCGAAGAAGCGCATTGGGCTATCATTCCCTCTTTTCCAACGAGCGACTGATCGCCATGACCACCGACACCTTGCTGCACGCCCTGGAAACCTGCGACATGCTGATCATCGACGGCTTGCACGCCTTCGATTTTTCCCTCGACGAGCAGGACCAGTTGCACGTCGAGTGCATGAACGGCCGTACCCTCGAGCATTGGCGTTTTACCCCCGCGCAAATGCAGGCCGCGACGTTCGACACGGCCCTGCACCACTGGGTGATTGCCAGCGATTCGGGCAGCCACCACTTGGAATGCGTGGCGGCGACCAGCGGCCACGACGATGAGGATGACGAACAATGAAAATGCGCATGTTCGGTGGTGGAAGACCCGGGCGGCACCAATGAAATGCTGGTGTTTGCCATCGACCCGGCGGCAGGCACCCTCAAGGAGCTCCAGCGACGTTCCGTCGACGGCGACCATCCGCGGGAATTCAGCCTCGACCCGAGCGAAAAATTCTTGCTGGTTGCCAACCAGAAGAGCAACCAGATCGTGGTGATTGCCCGTGATCCCAAGACCGGCCTGCTGGGTAAAACCGTGCAGAAAGTGGCGATGGACGCGCCCAGCGATTTGAAGTTCATGCTGCGTCAATAGACCGCAGCCCCCGTTTTTCGAGGGCTGCGCCGTTGTATCAACGAGACTGATATTCGCTAGCAGTGCAAAGCATTTCAAGGCGGGACGCCTCGGCGCGTAAGTTTGCTTCACGGCCCAACCGGGCAAATCAGCCAACTGAATCCGAGGTCTACCGCCATGAACCTGAATCTCTTCTCTGTGATCGCCGCTTCCGCTATCTCTGCCACGGTGGCGTTGCCAGCCAGTGCCAGCATCGAGATCAGCGACAAGAAAATCCGCACCCAGAGCTACACCGAGAAATACCTGCAACAAAGCGCCAACTTCTATGCGGCGCTGGACCACAAGAGCCAACACTGAACACCATCCAGACGGCTGAAGCCTGCGATCTTTTCATCTTCACTGTTCCCCCGGTGCGAGAGAAAAGATCGCAGGCTTGGCCAGTGCTTGCGAAAAACACGCTGTAATATCACATGGCCATGTGTTTAAATTTGACGCTATTTAATTGACTCATGTTCCCATAAGGACCGAGACCATGGCGATGCGTCTGGCGATGCTGCTGCTTTTCCTCTATTCCACCCCGATTGTTTCTGCTGCCCAACCGGTTCCCGGCGAGCCTGATGTGGCGCGTGAGCGGTTGTTGAGCCTCTTGAGCGACTGATCGACCAGGTCGGACATCAAGGGGCAATGCGAAACTTTGTGGGAGCAAGGCTTGCCCGCGATGAAGGCAACTCGATTTCTGAAGGACCGTGTTGCTCCCATCGCGGGCAAGCCTTGCTCCCACAGAAATCCCCTCGCCACAGGGCTGTGTGCAGGTAGTTATTGGGGCCTGCCCCCCCTCACTTCACCTGCACCGTACTCAACCCATTGCCCTGGCGCTGGACCTGGATCTGCACCGGGATCCGCTCGTGCATTTCCTGCACGTGGGAGATGACCGCGACCTTGCGCCCCTGGGCCTGTAGCCCGTCGAGGGCGTCCATCGCCAGTTGCAGGGACTCGGGGTCGAGACTGCCGAAGCCTTCGTCGATGAACAGCGATTCGATGCTCAGCGTACTGGACGCCATCGAGGCCAGGCCCAGCGCCAGGGCCAGGGACACCAGGAACGTCTCGCCGCCCGACAGGGAATGCACCGAGCGCAGCTCGTCGCCCATTTCCGTGTCCAGCACCAACAGCCCCAGCATGCTGCCACCGCGCTTGAGCCGGTAGCGGCGCACCAGTTGCCGCAACTGGGCGTTGGCGTGGTGCACCAGCAGATCGAGGTTGTAGGCCTGGGCCAGTTTGCGGAAGCGGTCGCCAGTGGCCGAGCCGATCAGCGCATCCAGGCGGGCCCAGCGTTGGTATTCGAGATAGGCCTGTTCGATCTGCTGGGCCAGGGCCTGGTTGGCGTTCTGTCGACGCTGGTCCTCGGCCTGTTCGGCGCGCAGTTCGGCGCAACGTTGTTCGCTGGCGGCGAATTGCGCTTGCAGCCCGGTGAGGGCTTCGGCGAGTTGTTCGGGGGTCAGGTTGCCGTTGTGCTGGGCCTCATGGTTGCGCAGGCGCTGCTCGCGCTCGGTCAGCAACACGCGGGCCTGCTCGATGGCTTTTTCGCTGTTGAGCAAGCGCTGGCGCAGTTGGCCGACCTGTTGTTCGTCGAGGCCGAGCAAAGTGTCGAGCGCGGCGTCGTCCAGCTCCGGGTGCAACGCCCGCCATTGGCCGATACCGGCCGCCAGCGCTTGATGTTCGGCCTCCAGGGCCTGGCTCTGTTCCTGTCGCGCCTTGAGTTCTGCTGCCCGCTGCACCAGGTCGTGACGCAATTGCTGCAACTGCTGGTTGGCCGTCGCTTCGGCGCTGCGGGCCTGTTCCAAGGCCTGGTCGAGTTGTTGCTGCCATTGTTCGGCGCTGGCGTGTTCGCCCAACAATTGCGAGAGTTTTTGCTGGCAAGCCTGCTGCTGTTCGAGCAGCGCTTGCAGTTGCTGTTGCGCCGACGCCTGTTGCTCCAGGCGTGTCTGTTGACGGTCCTGTTCTTTCTCCAGGTTCTGTTGGCGCTGCAGCTGTTCGCCCAGTTCATCGCGCTGCTGTTCCAGTTGTTCCAGGCGCAGGGCGATCTGTTGGTCGAGTTGCAGGAAGGTCGCGGCGGGCTCGGTACGCAGGGCCTTCAGGGTATCTGCCGGCAACAGGGCATTGAAGTGTTCGAGTTCCTCGTCCAAGCGCTGGCGATCCCGCGCCAGCGCCTGTTGCTGCTGGTCCAGGTGCTGTGACGCCTGCTGGCTCGCTGTTTCGGCCTGGCGCAGTTGTTGCCCCAGGCGTGCGGCGTCCTGTTGCAAGGTCAGCAGCGCGGCTTGTCGTTGCTCGTCCTGGCTGATGCGCAGGTTCAACTGATCGTTCTGCTGGGTCAGCCAGGCGTCGCGCCGGTTCGCGTCCTGGGCCAGCAGTTGCGCCGCCAGGGGATGCGCCTCCAGGCTGGGGGCCAGGCTTTGTTGCTGCTCCGCCAGCTGTTCCTGTTGCTGTTTCAGCTCTTTGAGTTGGGCGATGACCGCGCTGTACTGGGTGCGCAGGTCGATGACTTTTTCGTTGAGCAGGTCGACGGCTTTGCGCGCGCTGGCCTCTTCCGTCTCATCGTGTTGCCCGAGGCTTTGCAGCAGTGCTTCAGGTTGGTGGTAAGGGTGTTCGGCGCTGCCGCACACCGGGCAGGGCTGATGGTCGAGCAATTGCGCACGCAGTTGTTCGACGCTTTCGCTACGGGCCAGGCGCTGGCGCTGCAACAGCTCGCGGGTGACGCTCAGGGTCTGTTCGGCGATCACCAGCTCGGCCTTGGCTTCGCCGCCTTCGCGGACCAGGCGATCGCGCTCCTGCAACGCCTGGTGCTGGCGCTGGCCCAGCTCGGCGTTGCGCTTGTCCAGTGCCTGCTGGCTGGCCCACAGCCGTGCCAGGTCTTCGAATGCGCGCAACTGCTTGCGGTTGTCTTGCAACAGGGTGCCCAGCAACTGGATCTGTTCGGCCACGGCCTCGGGCTCGGCGCCGGCTTCCTTGTAGAGCACCTCCAGCTCTTGCCGGCGCGCGGCCAGCGCCTCGGCGGCGTGGGCGGCGCTGTGCTCCAGCGTGGCAAGTTCGGCCTGGCCCTGGTTCAGGCGATTGCCGATCAGCATCAATTGCTGGAGACGATCGCGATAGGCGTTCCAGGCGTCGCTCAACGGCGCGAGATCGGTGCTTTGTTCAAGGGCGCCGGCGATTCGCTGCAAGCGTTCGGCCACCTGCTTCTGCTGATCGAGCAGGGTATCGATCGTGCGCTGCCCTTCGAGGCAGGCCTGTTGTGCCTGTTCCTGGCGTTCGGCGCCCTGGCTGGCGTCCTTGGCAAGGCGGGCGAGGGTGCTTTGTTCTTCGAAGGCCTGGCGTAGCAGGGGGGCGCTGTCGCTGCTCTGTTGCCGGGCTGCCGCCAGTGCCTGTTGTGCCGCTTCCAGGTCCTTTTCCCGTTCGGCCTGTTGCGCGTGCAGTTCGATCTGCTGCTGGCCGAGTTGCTGGATCTGCGCGGCCAGGGGTTGGAGTTGACGAGCCAGTTCGGCCTGGCGAATGAACTGATGCCGCTGAGGCGCCAGTTGTTCCAGGCGCACCAGTTTCAGCCGTTCCTGCGCCAGGGTGTCCCCCTCGGCCTGGGCCCGTTGCAGCTGCTCGGCGGCACTGGCCCGTTCGTCCTGCAACTGGTGCAGGTCCTTGAGCCAGGTGTGTTGTTGCTCCAGTTGCTTGAGCTGGGCCTGTTGAGTCTTGAGCTGCTGTTGCGCTTCATTGAAACGCTGGTCCAGCTCGGCGCGGGCCTCGGGGGCCAGCGGTGTGATGCCGGTGGCCTGGTCCTGCAACTGCTTGTGGGCTTCCTTGGCCTGCTTGGCCTTGTCGAAGGCCCGGCGACCGAGGCGGGTGTACAAGGCCGTGTCGGTGAGTTTTTCCAGCAGTTCGCTGCGGTCGTTGTCGTCGGCCTTGAGGAACGCACTGAACTCGCTCTGGGCCAGCAGCACGGCGCGGGTGAACTGCTCGAAGTTCAAACCCAGGGCCGCTTCGAGCTGGACTTTGTATTCGCTTTTCTGGCTCGCCAGCAATTGATCGTTGTCCAGGTCCCGCAGGCTCTGGCGGCTGGCCTGCAGCTTGCCGCCGGCCTTTTCCCGCGCGCGGTTGGCTTCCCAGCGGGCCCGATAGCGACGACCGTCGATGCCGCGAAAATCCACCTCGGCGTAACCGTCCCCGGTTCCCCGACGCAACAGCGTGCGTGGATCGCCGGTGGCGATTTCACCGTCGGCGTCCGGCACCTTGGCGTCCCGCCCAGTGTTGTTGAGGCGCGGCACGGCGCCGAACAACGCCAGGCACAAGGCGTCGAGCAGGGTGCTCTTGCCAGCCCCCGTGGGACCGGTGATGGCGAACAGGCCGGCACTGGCCAGGGGCTCGGCGGTGAAATCGATTTCGAAGGGGCCGGCGAGGGAGGCGAGGTTCTTGAGGCGGATCGCGAGGATCTTCATGGCTGCTCGCCCTCCATCTGCACATCTTGCAAGAGCACGGCAAAATCCTTCAGGGTCTGTTCGTCCACGTCGTTGCCGTAGGTGTCCTGCCAGGCGCGACTGAACAGTTCCTGTGGGCTCAGTTGGTCAAGCTCGATCAGTGCGCCGCTGTCATCGCCCGCGGCCGCGCCGTTGCCGGCATACTCGGCGGCGATCCGCACCAGCCGCACGGCCTTGCCTTGCAATGCGCTTTCGACCTGGTTGCGCAGGTCTGGCTGCGGTTCGTCGAGACGCACCCGCACTTCCAGCCACGGTTGGCGCTGGGTGTCGGCCAGCAGGTCGATGTCGGGCAGGTCCTTGAGTTGCACCAGCACCTCGGCCAGCGGCGCAGGGCCCAGGCGTTGCAGGTTGACGGCGCGGGGGATCAGGCGTGGTTCGACCTTGACCAGGGTTTCGCCGTCCAGGGTGATGTCGAGGATCTGGTGCTGGTAGCCGATTTCCGAGAACGACAGCGGGATCGGCGAGCCGCTGTAGCGGATGCGTTCTTCACCGTTGACCTTCTGCGGCTTGTGCAAATGACCGAGGGCGACGTAGCTGATGCTTGGACCGAACAGACTGGCGGGCAGGGCCTCGGCGTTACCGATGATCAGGCTGCGCTCGGAGTCCTCGGACACCGAGCCGCCGGCCATGTGCGCATGGCTGACGGCGACCAGCGCCTGGCCTTTCTTGCGTTTGCCGTCGGCGGCGGCGATCAGCCATTCATGCACCTGGCCGATGCCGCGCAGGTAGTCGTCACCCAGTTGCGCGCCGGTGACTTCGGCGGGCCGCAGGAACGGCAAGGCCAGGCACCAGGCCTTGACCTTGCCCTTGGCGTCGGGCAGCGGCAGCAGCAGGCGCTCGACATCCAGCTGGCCGTCGTCCAGCCACAGCACGCGGCCCAGGGCATGGGTGCGCAAACGCCGCATCAGTGGCGCCGGCAATTCGATCCGCGAGCCGGAGTCGTGGTTGCCGGCGATCATCACGATGGTCAGGTTGGGGTTTTGTTCGTGGGCGCTGACGATGAAGTCGTACAGCCGCTCCTGGGCCTTGACCGGCGGGTTCACGGTGTCGAAGACATCGCCGGCGATCAGCAGCACATCGGGCTTCTCGCCCGCCAGCTGGCGCAGCAGCCATTCGAGGAAGCAGGCGTGCTCGAAGTCACGTTCCTGGCCGTGCAGGTTTTGCCCCAGGTGCCAGTCGGAGGTGTGAAACAGACGCAAGGCAAACTCCAGAAAACAGAGGGTGGCCGCTGTGACGAGAGAGGCGGCTAAAAGAAGCGGAGTTTACTGGGAAATGGGGGAGAGGACTTGTTCAAGTTTGCTGGATCTGCTTCAGCACGACCCTGTGGCGAGAGGGATAATGTGGGAGCAAGGCTTGCCCGCGATAAAGGCGACTCGATTCCTGAAAGACCGCGTGGCCTTCATCGCGGGCAAGCCTTGCTCCCGCCCATTTTGCTTGCACACAAATATTGTCTTTATAAAGGCTGCAAAACAACGCGTCGGCTACTTGGGATACAGCGGCGGCAACCCCGCCTCGCCACCGGCCTCCAACGCCCCTTCGGTGGGCGGAATGGTGCGGATGGCCCGCCACAAATCCTCGCCTTGCCAGTGCTGGCCGCTCTCGCTGTAGAGGGCGCCGTTGAGGCCGTCCAGGGCGTCGGACAGGGGCACGAAGCGGGCCGCCATGTCGGCCAGGGTCTCCGGTTGCTGGCGGGCCCAGGCGTCGAGCGCCTGGCGAGTGGCGTGGGGGTCGTTGGCCAGGCAGGCGCGCTTGAGGTCGTCCAGCAGGGTGCGCGGGCTCGGTCCGGCCTGGGTCGCACGCAGTACGGCCGGTTGCGAGCGGGCCCGCCACCACAGGCCGAAGCCCAGCAGTGTGGTGCAGGTCAGCAACAGGGTGCTCAACTGCCAATACCACACGCTGTCGCTGTCGACGGTCGTCACGATCTGCGCCGTGCCCGTGGGGGTGTCCACCATCAGGCTTGGGTTGTTCGCCACTTGCAGGGTCCGCGCCGGAAGGCTGGTGCGGTCCAGGTGATCTTCCAGGGTGTTCCACCAGACCACTTCCACCGGCGGCAGCTCGATGGTGCCACTGCGGTTGGGTACCAAAGCCTCGCGGTCCTCGCGGCTGCCCACCAGGCCACGTTCGCCGTTGCGGCTGCTGAGCACCGGTTGGTCCGGGTATCGCCGCAGGCCATTGATCTCGGTGGCTGGCAGGGGCGGCAATTGGGCGCTGGCCAGCCCTTCGGCTTCCAGGGTCAGGCTGCGGGTCAGGGAATCGCCGACCTGGCTGTGGGTCGGTTCCGGGCTCCAGCTCTCGCTCAGGGAAAGGCTGCGTGCCGGCAGCCAGGGCACATCGGCCGGGTAGCTGGCAGGCTTGGGGTTGACGGTCAGGCGCAGTTGCGGCGAGCTGACATGCATCAGCTGACCGGGCTTGGGCCCCGAGGGCGCGGTGTCCTGGGCCACCGGTTCGACCAGGGTGGCGCTGAAGGTCTGGGCCGGAATTGTCAGTTCGCCGCTGCGCTGCGGATAGATGCCATAGCGCAGTTCGATCACGCCATGGCGGACGTCGTTGATGACTTTTTCGTAGGTGCGTGATTCGCCCAGTTGTTCGGTGCGGGCGTCGGGGATGTGCAACGGCGTCAGGCTGCTGTCGTCGTACAGCGACACCGAATGGTAGATGCGAAGGGTCAGGATCGCCTGGGCCTGCACGTACACATGGGCCTGGTCGAGGCTGGCCTCGATGAACACCGGCGCCAGGGTGCCGGAGGCGTTGCGGGTCTCGCTTTCGACCACTTGCAGGGTAATCGGCTGGCTGCTCGCCTCTCCCAGCTGCAACGGCGGAATGACCACGGTGCCGCTCTGGCGCGGCAACAGGGTGATGATCCAGCGGGTGGTGGCTCGGTTCTCGCCATCCAGGGTGGTCAGCTGGTTGACCTGGCGGGTACCCCGCACATCGAACGAGGCCTGGAGCGGGCCCAGGTCGGGTTTGCCGAACAGCGTGGCGTCATTGGATTGCAGGGTCAGTTCCACCGTTTCCCCGGAGCTCAAGCGGCCGCGATCCACGCTGGCAGTCAGCTGTGCCGCCTGGATTGCAGAGGCCCAGAGCAGCCAGACGAGGAGGTAGGGGGTGAAGCGGGTCATTGGGTTTTTCCCTGGGCCTGATGGCTTTGCTGTTCATACCAGAATTTACGCCTGAGCAGTTCGCCCGGGTTGTCCGGGATCTGGCGCAGCCATTGCTCCAGTGCCTGGCGTTGTTCTTCTTCATTGCGCTGGCCGGCGCCGGGGCGCAGCGGCGGGGTGGTGGTCTGCTCGTCGGCCAGCTCACTGCCGGGTACGTCCTGGGCCGTGGGCGGGTGGGCCTGCGCGGTCTGGGTCTGGGTCGCCTGGCTCTGCTCCGGCGTCGCGGTAGCCTCGGAAGCGGGTTGCCCCGGCTCGGAGGATTGGGAGGACGCCTCGGCCTGCGGCGACGGCTCGGCGGTGGGCGGCGGTTCGTTCTCGGCAGGTTCCGGCGCTTGCGCTGGCGCAGCCTGTTCTTTCAACAGGCTTTCGACCAGGGCCTTGTTGGTTTGGGCCGGGCGCAAGTCGGGTTGCAGCTCCAGGGCCTGCTCATAGGCGTCCAGCGCGGCTTCCAGTTCACCGCTCCTGGCCAGGGCGTTGCCGCGATTGTAATGGGCGCGGGCGTCGTTGCCCTCGGCAAAGCGCTGGGCGGCTTCGCTGTAGTTGCCGGCCTCGTAGAGGGCGACGCCCTGCCATTGGCTGTCCTCGAAATGGGTCGCGGCCTCGGCCGGACGTTTCTGCTTGAGCAAATGCTGGCCCTGTTGATCGGGACGCAACCACAGGTCCTGGAATTCGAAAGCATGGCCGGTCTGCGGCACCATCAACAGCAGCGGCAGACAGAACAGCCAGCCCCGACGTCCGGCGCAGGCGGCCAGCAGCAACAGGGGCAGGAGCAACCAGTAGCCTTGGTCGGCCCAGGTGTCCAGGCGCAAGGTCTGGCCAGTGCTGCGCAGGTGACGTGGGCCGCTCAGCAGGCCGAGGCCGCGCAGGTCGCTGTCGTCCAGGCGCGCCGGACGGTAGCGGCCGTCCAGCTGGTTGACGAAGGACTTGAGGCTCGGGCTGTCCAGGCGCGGCACGAGAATCGCGCCCTGGGCATCCTTGAGGTAGCTGCCGTCATCCTGGGCCACCGGTGCACCTTCGCGGGTGCCAATGCCCAGCATCAGGAACTGTGTGGCAGCACCCTCCAGGGCCTGGTGAATGCCTTGGCGTTCCTGCTCGTTCAGCGAGGAACCGATCAGCAGGATCCGGCCATGGCCCAGTTCGCCCTGGTCCAGCAGGGCCATGGCCTTGTTGATCGCCAGGTCGGCGCGGTGTCCGCCTTGCGGCATGATCGAGGGCGCGAGGGCTTCAAGCAGGTTGGCGCTGGTGGACAGGTCGTCGGACAGCGGCACCAGGGTGTGGGCGCTGCCGGCATAGACAATGATCGCGGTCTGCGCGTCGCTGCGGTTATGCAGCAGGTCCAGCACCTTGCGCCGGGCCTGCTCCAGGCGGGTGGGTGGTGCGTCGGTGGCAAGCATTTCCGGGGTCAGCTCCAGCACCACCACCAGCGGGTCGGCGGGTTTCTGGCTGGTCTGTTCGACGCGTGCCCAGCTCGGCCCGAGCAGTGCCAGCACCATCAACAGCCAGCCCAGGCCCAGGGCGATCCATGGCAGCCGGCTTTCACGGCCGCTGCCGCCGCTGAGCAGCGCGGAATGAAACGCCGGCGGCAGAATCATCTGCCACCGGCCCACCCGTTTCTGTCGGTGCCACAGCTGCCAGAGCAACCAGCCCAGCACAGGTACCAGCAACACAGACCAGGGGCGCAACCAGTGCGGCCAGAGAGCGATCATCGACGCCTCCGCAAGCGCAGGCGCTTGAGCCGCTGACGCCAGTCGGCGTGTTGGGTCGGCTGGAACAGCGGCTGGGTGAACAGGCGTTGCAGCGGGTTGTCCGGCCAACGGACCCGTGCCACCAGCAATACGCTCAACAGCAGCGCAACGGCCAAGGGCCACGCATACAGCGCCAGGGCAGGGCGCGCCTGGGTCGGTTGCTGGGTGACCGGTTCGAGCTGGTCGAGCGTGGCCTTGATGGCCAGCAACTGCTCGCCATCCTGGGCGCGGAAATACCGGCCCGCACTGACCTGGGCGATTTCCCTGAGCGTCGCTTCGTCGAGGTCCAGGCTCGGGTTGACGCCCAGGAAACCCGCCGTGCCACTTTGCTCCGGGTCGGCACCGATGCCGATCGGGTAGATCTTCACGCCCTCGTCGGCGGCCAGGCGGGCGGCGGTCAGTGGATCGATCTCGCCACCGTTGTTGGCGCCGTCGGTGACCAGGATCAGCACGCGGCTATGGGCCGGACGCTGGCGCAGCCGCTTGAGGGCCAGGCCGATGGCGTCGCCGATGGCGGTGTTCTTACCGGCGATGCCGACGCGTGCCTCGTCGAGCCAATGCCGCACGGTACGACGGTCGAAGGTCAGCGGCGCTTGCAGGTAGGCCTGGCTGCCAAACAGGATCAGGCCGACCCGATCACCTTCGCGGCTTTCGAGGAAATCCCCCAACATATGCTGGACCAGTGCCAGGCGACTGACCTCTTCGTCCTGCCATTGCATGTCGGGAAAGTCCATGGACCCGGAAACATCCACGGCCACCAGCAGGTCGCGGCCGCTGGCGGCAATGGGCAAGGGCTCGCCCAGCCATTGCGGGCGAGCGGCGGCGATCAACAGCAATAGCCAAAGCAGGATGTAGGGGGCCTGTTGGCGCCAGGTGGGCAAGTTGGCTCGGGCGCGGCGTCCCACCAGGCCTTCGAGGTCGCCGAGGAAGCTGACCTTGAGCGCCGGTTCGCCACTGTCGGCCGCTGGCAGCACCAGGCGCATCAGCCAAGGCAGCGGCAGCAGGGCGAACACCCAGGGCCAGGCGAATTCAAACATGTTTGCGAATCCAGATTTCGACGGCCTGGGTCAGGCCGGCGATGGCTTTGTCGTCGAGCTTGCATTCGGGCTTGTAGGCGCCTTCCACCAACACCATCCAGCGCGTCAGGCCGGCCGCCGGGCAGCGGTTATCCAGGAACGCCAGCCATTTGCGCCCGTTGAGGGTGTGGCTCTGGCTGTAGGGGTAATGGTTGCGGCACAGGCGCTTGAGCAGCCCGTTGAGCTGCTGCAGCCAGGCCCCGGCCGGTGCGCCGTCGTAGGGCTTGGGCAGCCTGGCGAGTTCGGCCAGGGCGGCCAGGCGCAATGGGTCCAGCGGTTGCTCGGCGCGAGGAGTGCTGCGCGGTGCGGGAATGAACCGTCGCAACTGCCACAGGCCCAGCGCCAGTAGCGGCAGCAGCACCAGCAGCAACCACCAGCCCGACGCGGGTGGCCAGAAACCAATGGGGGGCGGTGCCATCAAGGGTTGCAATTGATCGAGGCTGCTCATCGACTTGCCCCCACGCGCTTGGGGTTCAGGTACTCGCGCAGTTGCTCGACCATGTCGCCCTGGGTACTCAGGGGCATCATCAGGATTCGCAGTTTCTGCGCCAGCAGCTCCCAGCGTTCCTGGCGCGCTTCGGCCTGGGCGCGATAGGCCTGGCGCAGTTCGAAATTCAGGGTGTCGAGTTCCAGCTGTGCGCCGTGCTGGGCGAAGCGCAACAGGCCGGCGGCGGGCAAGGCGTGGTCCAGCGGATCCGACAATGGCAGCAGCAACAGGTCGCAATGGCGCGACAGCAGGCTCAACTGTTGCTCGGCGCTGTCGGACAGCGCGCGCTCGTCGCAGATCACGATCACCAGGCTGCCCGGGCGCAGCACTTCCCGTGCCCGGCGCAGGGCGACGCCGAACGAGTCGCGGTCTGGCTCGCCTTCGCTGTGCAGCGATTGATTGACCCGTACCAGGCGGTTGAGCAGTTGCAACAGGCTCTGCTTGCTGCGCCTGGGCTTGACCTCGTAATGGGTGTTGTTGCCGAACACCAGTCCGCCGACTCGGTCATTGTGCCCCAGGGCCGCCCAGCCGATCAGGCTGGCGGCCTGGGCGGCGAGCACCGACTTGAACATCAGCCCGGAACCGAAAAACAGGCGATGGCTTTGCTCGATCATGATGAAGATCGGCCGCTCCCGTTCTTCATGGAACAGCTTGGTGTGCGGTTCCTGGGTGCGGGCGGTGACGCGCCAATCGATGGTGCGCACGTCATCGCCGGCCTGATAGACCCGTACCTGATCGAAATCCACCCCGCGCCCGCGCAGTTTGGAATGGTGCAGGCCGATCAGCGGGCTGCGCTGGCCCGGCGTGGAAAACAACTGCACTTCGCGCACGCGATGGCGCATCTCGATCAGGTCCGAAAGGCTGACGCGGATGCCCGGCGCGGGCGCCAGCGGGTTATTCATGAGTCATGACTCAAGCAACAGCGACGACGTCGAGGATCCGCTGCACGACCCGGTCCTGATCGATGCCGGCCGCTTCGGCCTCGAACGACAGAATGATGCGGTGGCGCAGCACATCGAACAGCACGGCCTGGATGTCCTCCGGGCTCACGAAGTCGCGACCGGCCAGCCAGGCGTGGGCACGGGCGCAGCGGTCCAGGGCAATCGAGCCCCGTGGGCTGGCGCCATAGGCGATCCACTCGGCCAGTTCCGGGTCGAACTTGGCCGGGTTGCGGGTGGCCATGATCAGTTGAACCAGATACTCCTCCACGGCATCGGCCATGTACAGCCCGAGGATTTCCTTGCGCGCTGCGAAAATCGCCTGCTGGCTCACCCGGCGCTCGGGCATGGCTTCGCCGTTCAGCGCCTCGCCCCGGGCCTGTTGCAGGATGCGACGTTCGACGGCCGCGTCGGGAAAACCGATCTTGACGTGCATCAGGAACCGGTCGAGCTGGGCCTCTGGCAGCGGGTAGGTGCCTTCCTGTTCGATCGGGTTCTGCGTGGCCATCACCAGGAACAGCGGCGACAGCTCATAGGTGCTGCGCCCGACGCTGACTTGCCGCTCGGCCATGGCTTCGAGCAACGCCGACTGGACCTTGGCCGGGGCACGGTTGATCTCGTCCGCCAGCACCAGGTTGTGAAAGATCGGCCCTTGCTGGAACACGAAACTGCCGGTTTCCGGACGATAGATTTCCGTGCCGGTGATGTCGGCAGGCAGCAGGTCGGGGGTGAACTGGATACGATGGAATTGTGCTTCGACGCCTTCGGCCAACTCTTTGATGGCCTTGGTCTTGGCCAGCCCCGGCGCGCCTTCCACCAGCATGTGGCCGTCGGCGAGCAACGCAATGAGCAGGCGCTCGATGAGTTTTTCCTGGCCAAGAATCTGCGTGGAAAGAAAGGTTCGCAGCGCCAGCAGCGCTTCACGATGTTCCATCGGTGACTGTTCCTGCAAAAGGTGGCCCAGGGCGTTCGGATAATGCCGGGGCTGGGGGCGTTACTTTAATGCATGGCGGGGGGTGGCGACTAACGGGATTTTGTTTGGCGTGCGGATTTGTGATCGGCTTGGGTTCTGCACGGGAGCGGGCGTGCTCGCGAACATGCAGTGTCAGGCAATATTTTCATCGGCTGCGCCACCGCAATCGCGAGCAAGCTCGCTCCCACACAGGGCCTGCGGCAAGCAAAGGCCTTGTCCCTCCTCCTCCCTTCAAGTCCTACCATACAAGCGAGCCTGCTCGCGATGAGGCCAGCCCAGACACCGCACAACCTGTGGTGAGGGAGCTTGTTCCCGCTGGGCTGGGCAGCAGCCCTGAGATCTGTCACCGAGGTCTTTCGGGTTGGCCGCATTCTGCTTGTCTGGGGCTGCTGCGCAGCCCAGCGGGAGCAAGCTCCCTCGCCACAAAAAGGGGGCGTTGGGATCAGGGGTGGCTGATGCCTCTGGGGCGCCGGCGCCGTTGGAGTCAGAGCTGGCTTATGTAGGTGCCCGTTCCCTTGAGAATGTTCTGTAACGTCAGTTCCACTTCCGCCAGGTCTGCCGCGTCGGTGTCATGGATGATTTCCAGCACATCGTCGCCGTTCAACGCATCGGCATCGGCCGCCGCGATTTCGATCAGCAGGCGGGTAGGGCTGAGGGTGACTTTGACGCCATCCAGGGTCGAAGGCTCGCCGTCGAGGGCGATTTCCAGTTCGTCTTCGTCGGGGTAGCGGGTCATCAAGAACATCTCACCCTGGGAGCTGTGGCAGCACAACATGGCCATGTTGTCTTCTTCGTCGTCGCACGGGTTGGCGATCAGAAGGGCGGTGGTCATTTGCATGGTGGGGGCTCCTGGTTCGAGTGCACAGCTGGATACAAAAAAATGAATTCTGCCAGCCCGCACGATTTTCTGCTGGATTACCCTATTTGGCCCTCAAGGCTGGTAGGGTTAGCCGGGGCGTTTTAGACGCATAGCGAGCCGTTGACCGAATATGTCGCAGCGCTGCAAGCAGGTGGCTTGCTGCACTCGTTAAGCTGCGCAACTAATGTGCTCCTGCAAAGTGCACTGAACAGTGCATTTTTCAGGTGTTCATTACATGGAAATTACTTGGAAAAGGAATGTGACCTGCGGGTCTTGTCCAGCTTCACCCACCTGTCATCCTGTTTCCTCTGCCCGAGAATCAGGAACAGGATGACCGGCAACCCTTCAAGGGGTTGCGCGCGACGCTTTCATCAATAACAAGCCCAAGCGGAGTACCACAGATGGCGTTCTTCACCGCAGCCAGCAAAGCCGACTTCCAGCATCAACTGCAAGCGGCACTGGCGCAGCACATCAGTGAACAGGCACTGCCACAAGTGGCGCTGTTCGCTGAACAATTCTTCGGCATTATTTCCCTCGATGAGCTCACCCAACGCCGGTTGTCCGACCTCGCCGGTTGCACCTTGTCTGCGTGGCGCCTGCTTGAGCGCTTCGACCACGCGCAGCCCCAGGTACGCGTCTACAACCCCGATTACGAACGTCATGGCTGGCAGTCGACCCATACCGCGGTCGAAGTGCTGCACCATGACTTGCCGTTCCTGGTGGATTCGGTCCGGACCGAACTGAACCGCCGCGGCTACAGCATCCATACCCTGCAAACCACCGTCCTGAGCGTGCGTCGCGGCAGCAAGGGCGAGTTGCTGGAAATCCTGCCCAAGGGCACCCAGGGCGACGGCATCCTGCAAGAGTCGTTGATGTACCTGGAGATCGATCGCTGCGCCAACGCGGCCGAGCTCAGTGTCCTGGGCAAGGAACTGGAGCAGGTGCTGGGCGAAGTGCGCGTGGCCGTGGCCGATTTCGAGCCGATGAAAGCCAAGGTCCAGGAAATCCTGACCAGCCTGGACAACAGCGCCTACGCCATCGCCGCTGATGAAAAAAGCGAGATCAAGAGCTTCCTGGAATGGCTGGTGGGCAACCACTTCACGTTCCTCGGCTACGAAGAGTTCGTGGTTCGTGATGAAGCCGAAGGCGGCCATATCGAGTACAACCCTGACTCGTTCCTCGGCCTGGCCAAGCTGCTGCGCGCCGGCCTGACCGCCGAAGACCTGCGCATCGAAGACTACGCCGTCAATTACCTGCGCGAACCGACGCCGCTGTCGTTCGCCAAGGCCGCGCACCCGAGCCGCGTGCACCGTCCGGCCTACCCGGACTATGTGTCGATCCGTGAAATCGACGCCGACGGCAAGGTTGTCAAGGAATGCCGCTTCATGGGCCTGTACACCTCCACGGTGTACGGTGAGAGCGTGCGGGTGATTCCGTACATCCGCCGCAAGGTCGAGGAGATCGAACGTCGCTCGGGCTTCCAGGCCAAGGCTCACCTGGGCAAGGAACTGGCCCAGGTGCTCGAGGTACTGCCGCGTGACGACCTGTTCCAGACCCCGGTGGACGAGCTGTTCAGCACCGTCATGTCCATCGTGCAGATCCAGGAACGCAACAAGATCCGCCTGTTCCTGCGCAAGGACCCGTACGGTCGTTTCTGCTACTGCCTGGCCTACGTGCCACGTGACATCTACTCCACCGAAGTGCGCCAGAAGATCCAGCAGGTCCTGATGGATCGCCTGAAGGCCTCGGACTGCGAGTTCTGGACGTTCTTCTCCGAGTCCGTGCTGGCCCGCGTTCAATTGATCCTGCGCGTGGACCCGAAAAACCGTCTCGACATCGATCCGCTGCTGCTGGAAAAAGAAGTCATCCAGGCTTGCCGCAGCTGGAAAGACGACTACGACAGCCTGGTGGTCGAGAGCTTCGGCGAAGCCCAGGGCACCAACGTCCTGGCCGACTTCCCGAAAGGCTTCCCGGCCGGCTACCGCGAGCGTTTCGCCGCCCACTCGGCGGTGGTCGACATGCAACACCTGTTGAGCCTGAGCGAAACCAATCCGTTGGTGATGAGCTTCTATCAGCCGCTGGGCCAGGTGTCCGGCCAGCGTGAGCTGCACTGCAAGCTGTATCACGCCGATGCGCCACTGGCGTTGTCCGACGTGTTGCCGATCCTGGAAAACCTCGGCCTGCGCGTGCTGGGTGAGTTCCCGTATCGCCTGCGCCACACCAATGGTCGCGAGTTCTGGATCCATGACTTTGCCTTCACCGCAGCCGAAGGCCTGGACCTGGACATCCAGCAGCTCAACGACACCCTGCAGGACGCGTTCGTCCACATCGTGCGCGGCGACGCCGAGAACGATGCGTTCAACCGCCTGGTGCTGACTGCCGGCCTGCCATGGCGCGACGTGGCGCTGCTGCGTGCCTATGCCCGTTACCTCAAGCAGATCCGCCTGGGCTTCGACCTGGGTTACATCGCCAGCACCCTGAACAACCACACCGACATCGCTCGCGAACTGACCCGGTTGTTCAAGACCCGCTTCTATCTGGCCCGCAAACTCAGCGGCGACGACCTGGAAGACAAGCAGTTGCGCCTGGAGCAGGCGATCCTCTCGGCCCTGGACGACGTTCAGGTGCTCAACGAAGACCGCATCCTGCGTCGCTACCTGGACCTGATCAAGGCCACCCTGCGGACCAACTTCTACCAGACCGATGCCAACGGCCATAACAAGTCCTACTTCAGCTTCAAGTTCAACCCGCACCTGATCCCTGAGCTGCCGAAACCGGTGCCCAAGTTCGAGATCTTCGTCTACTCGCCACGGGTTGAAGGCGTGCACCTGCGCTTTGGCAACGTGGCCCGTGGCGGCCTGCGCTGGTCCGACCGTGAAGAAGACTACCGTACCGAAGTGCTCGGCCTGGTGAAGGCCCAGCAAGTGAAGAACTCGGTGATCGTACCGGTGGGTGCCAAGGGTGGTTTCCTGCCACGTCGCCTGCCGCTGGGCGGCAGCCGGGACGAGATCGCGGCCGAAGGCATCGCCTGCTACCGCATCTTCATCTCGGGCCTGTTGGACATCACCGACAACCTCAAGGACGGCGCACTGGTACCTCCGGCCAATGTCGTGCGTCATGACGACGATGACCCGTACCTGGTGGTGGCAGCGGACAAGGGCACTGCAACCTTCTCCGACATCGCCAACGGCATCGCCATCGACTACGGCTTCTGGCTGGGCGATGCGTTCGCTTCCGGCGGCTCGGCCGGTTATGACCATAAGAAAATGGGCATCACCGCCAAGGGCGCCTGGGTTGGCGTGCAGCGCCATTTCCGTGAGCGCGGCATCAACGTCCAGGAAGACAGCGTCACCGTGGTGGGCGTGGGCGACATGGCCGGCGACGTGTTCGGCAACGGCTTGTTGATGTCCGACAAGCTCAAGCTGGTCGCGGCGTTCAACCACCTGCACATCTTCATCGACCCGAACCCGGAACCGGCCAGCAGCTTCGCCGAGCGCCAGCGCCTGTTCAATCTGCCGCGTTCGGCCTGGACCGACTACGACACCAGCATCATGTCCGAAGGCGGCGGTATCTTCTCGCGCAGCGCGAAGAGCATTGCCATCACGCCGCAGATGCAGGAACGGTTCGATATCAAGGCCGACAAGCTGACCCCGACCGAACTGCTGAACGCCTTGCTCAAGGCGCCGGTAGACCTGTTGTGGAACGGCGGTATCGGTACTTACGTCAAGGCCAGCAGCGAAAGCCATGCCGACGTGGGCGACAAGGCCAACGACGCGTTGCGCGTGAACGGCAACGAGTTGCGCTGCAAGGTCGTGGGCGAGGGCGGTAACCTGGGCATGACCCAACTGGGTCGCGTCGAGTTCGGCCTCAATGGCGGCGGTTCCAACACCGACTTCATCGACAACGCCGGTGGCGTGGACTGCTCCGACCACGAAGTGAACATCAAGATCCTGCTCAACGAAGTGGTGCAGGCCGGCGACATGACCGACAAGCAACGCAACCAGTTGCTGGCGAGCATGACCGACGAAGTCGGTGGCCTGGTGTTGGGCAACAACTACAAGCAGACCCAGGCCTTGTCCCTGGCGGCACGCCGTGCATTCGTGCGGATCGCCGAATACAAGCGCCTGATGAACGACCTTGAAGCACGGGGCAAGCTGGACCGCGCCATCGAGTTCCTGCCGACCGAAGAACAGCTGAGCGAACGTGTCACGGCGGGCCATGGCCTGACCCGTGCCGAACTGTCGGTGCTGATCTCCTACAGCAAGATCGACCTCAAGGAAGCGCTGCTCAATTCCCAGGTGCCGGACGACGAATACCTGACCCGCGACATGGAGACGGCGTTCCCACCGACACTGGTGAGCAAGTTCTCCGAGGCCATGCGTCGCCATCGCCTCAAGCGCGAGATCGTCAGCACCCAGATCGCCAACGACCTGGTCAACCACATGGGCATCACGTTCGTCCAGCGCTTGAAAGAGTCGACTGGCATGAGCCCTGCCAACGTGGCCGGCGCCTATGTGATCGTGCGGGACATCTTCCATCTCCCGCACTGGTTCCGCCAGATCGAAGCGTTGGACCACCAGGTACCGGCGGATGTACAGCTGGAGCTGATGGACGAGCTGATGCGCCTGGGTCGTCGTGCAACGCGCTGGTTCCTGCGCAGCCGCCGCAACGAGCAGAACGCTGCTCGCGACGTCGCTCACTTCGGTCCGCACCTGGCGGCGTTGGGCCTCAAGCTCGACGAGTTGCTGGAAGGCCCGACCCGCGAAGGCTGGCAGACCCGCTACCAGGCCTATGTGGCCGCTGGCGTGCCAGAGTTGCTGGCCCGCATGGTTGCAGGCACCACACACCTGTACACCTTGCTGCCGATCATCGAGGCCTCCGACGTGACCGGCCAGAACGCCGCCGACGTGGCCAAGGCCTACTTCGCGGTGGGCAGCGCCCTGGACATCACCTGGTACCTGCAGCAGATCAGTGCATTGCCGGTTGAAAACAACTGGCAGGCCCTGGCCCGCGAAGCGTTCCGCGATGACATCGACTGGCAGCAACGGGCGATCACCATCTCGGTCCTGCAGGAAGGTGACGGTAGCCAGGACGTGGAAACGCGTCTGGCGCTGTGGCTGGAACAGCACCGCAGCATGGTCGAGCGCTGGCGCGCAATGCTGGTGGACATCCGTGCCGCCAGCGGCACCGACTACGCCATGTACGCGGTTGCCAACCGCGAACTGTTGGACCTGGCGTTGAGCGGTCAAGCGGTCGTGACGGCCAACTGATTCCTGCGTTGAATGAAAAAGCCCCGCATTGAAAGATGCGGGGCTTTTTTTATGGTTTTTTGGCAGGTATTCGACATGCAGTAAGAGCGAGTGCATTAGTCGGACGCAACACAGCCCGCCCCCACTGGGGTACCAGGGCGCCCACAAGTGCAGTGGGTTTCAGACAATCGGAAAACTGTTGAAATCCACACTGCGGGCCAGGCGGCTGTCGATCAGGCCGATGAAGCCCTGCACTTCGGGGCAGTTGAAATGGGCTTGCATGGCCGCTTCCGATTGCCAGCGGGCGCTGACGCTCCAGCGGTCGCCGTCCTCCGGGCAACGGTCGACCATGTAGTCGTCGCAGCCCGGCAGCGCGCGCAGCGTCTCGACGATTTGCTGCAGCTGGCGGCCAAGCTCCTCCGAGCGGCCGGGAGCGGCTTGCACTTGAACGGTATTGATCACTTGGCGAGACATTGTCCAGGCTCCTGAATCCAGTCAAACGAGGCTTGCTCAACATCGACGGCATCTGAGCAGGATAGGCCTGCCCGCGCCATGCTCAAACAGCCAATGGGCAGATAAATGCCCAGACCAATCCGTCAGGCCACCTGCTGCAAGATATCGCGCAAGCGGTCCAGGGCGATGTCGATGTCCAGGGTTTCAATGGCCCCGAAGCCGAAAAACAGGCCTGCCCGCACTGGGGCGTCGGTGAAGAAACCGTCGAGGCTGTATAGCCCGATTTCGACTTTCCTGGCCAGTTCGATCACCAGCGCCAGGTCGATCGGCGCCTTGCACAGCACCGCCATGTGGAAGCCGGCCGTGGTGGGCACGGCCTCGAACCAGGGGGACAAATCCCCGGCCATGCGCGCCAGGATCCGCTCGCGTCGACCGGCATACAGGGCATGGCAGCGGCGAATGTGCTTGAGCAGGCAGCCTTCGGCGATGAACTTGGCCAGCGCCCACTGGGGCAGGGTGGACGTGTGCTGGTCGGTGAGGCGCTTGGCCAGGATCACCGCTTCCAGGATCGCCGGTGGCAGGATCGCATAACCCAGCCGCAACTCCGGCAGCAAGGTCTTGGAGAACGTCCCGACGTACGCCACGATCCCGCGCTCGTCCATGCTTTGCAGCGAGTCGGCAGGCCGGCCCTCGTAGCGGAATTCGCTGTCGTAGTCGTCTTCGATGATGATCGCCCCCAGCTCATACGCCCGTGCCAGCAAGGCCTCGCGACGGGCCTGGCTCATGGGCATTCCCAGGGGAAACTGGTGGGAGGGCGTTACGTAGATCAATCGCGTGCTGTCGGGAATCAGCTCGACGCGCATGCCTTGCTCGTCCACCGGTATCCCGGCCACCGTCGCGCCATGGGAGCCGAACAGCAGCCGCGCGGGCGGGTAGCCCGGGTCTTCCATCGCCACCAGGCTGCCGGGGCGGGTCAACACGCGGGAGATCAGGTCCAGGGCCTGTTGCGCGCCGTTGCACACCACCACGTCTTCGTCCTGGCAATTGACCCCCCGGGAAAAGGCGATGTGCCGGGCAATGGCATTGCGCAGCGCCGGCAAGCCTTCGGGCTGGCTGTAGAATCCCTTGGCGCTGGCGATTTGTCGCAGCGCGTGGGCGGTGCAGCGTCGCCAATCGTCTACCGGAAACTGCCCTTTGCCGGTGGCGCCGCCGATGAAGTCGTAGCGCAATGCGCCTTCCAGTGTCGGGTGTCGCATCAGGTCCGGCATGCTGCGCCAGGCCTCGACCACGTCGGCACCGGCCAGCGCCCGATGGCTTTGTTTGCTGACGGCCCTGGCCGGCCGCGCATTGACGTAGGTGCCCTTGCCAATGATGCCGGTGAGCAGGTTTTCGTAGGTCAATTGCGCGTAGGTGTCGGAAACGGTCTTGCGCGAGATGCCCAGTTGTCCGGCGAGCAGGCGGCTGGGCGGCAGCTGGGTGCCGGCGACCAGGCGACCGCTTTCGATGGCGCTGCGCAATTGCTGGTACAGCTGGCCCGCCAGGTCCTTGCGGCCGTTGATGACAACATGAAGTTCCATACCCGCGCTCCTGGGCAAACGATTGGCGGTCAGCGTCAAGGGCCAAAGGTTAACCGCATTGTGCAAGTGCATAGAAGTTGCGTGGCGAAAAAACCGCCCATTGGCCTGCACGGCGGTCCCGAGGTTTTTCGCACAATTGGAGCTGTTACCGACCGGCTCCAGGTTCTACCGTGCATGGACCAGTGACCACGGAGTCTGCCATGAGCCCGCGCCTGGACTATTACAACGCGTCCCCCGGCGCGATGAAGGCCATGATTGGCCTGGAAGCGCTGACCAGCCGCCTGAGCATCGAGCCGGCGCTGCTGCACCTGGTGAAGATTCGCGCCTCGCAACTCAATGGCTGTGCGTTCTGCACCGACCTGCACTCGGTGGACGCACGACGCCAGGGCGAGACCGAACGGCGTCTCTATGCCGTGGCGGTCTGGCGTGACAGCGGGTTCTTCAGCCTGCGCGAACGCGCCGCCCTGGCCTGGACCGAGGCGGTGACGCTATTGGCCCAAAGCCAGGTGCCCGACGATGTCTATGGGCTGGCCTGCACCAGTTTCAGCGAAGAGGAGCTGGTGGACCTGACCCTGGCCATCAGCACCATCAACAGCTGGAACCGCCTGGCAGTGAGTTTTCGCCAGAGCCCGGCGGGTTGATCGACTTGCACAACTCCCGAAGCGATCCTGTGGCGAGGGAGCTTGCTCCCGCTGGACTGCGCAGCAGTCCCCATCCCGGCACCTCGGTACATCAGGCAGATTGTTTTCGACTGGTTTGGGGTTGCTGCGCAACCCAGCGGGAGCAAGCTCCCTCGCCACAGGGGGTCGATATCCGTGTCCACCACCGAGTCCGCTCCCACAGAAATACTGTTTCACCCCCAGGCCTTGCGTCAGGCGTTGAAGTCGCTGGCGTGCAGGTCCTTGACGCCCACCAGTTCGAACTCGAATTCGGCGGTGGCGTCGGCGTCGGTGCTGCCATAGACGATGCCATCGGCAAAGCGCAGTTGGCCGGTGGCGTTGGTGGGGTCGAAGGCATTGCTGCCGATGAACGTGAAACTGTCGACCACGACAGTCAACGGGTTGGCGTCCAGTGCCGTCAGGTCCAGGTGATCGCCCTCGGTGGTCTTGAAGCCGTTGATCACGTCGCGCTGGGCCCCGACGCCCATGTCCGACAGGGCGGTGAACGCGTAGGTGTCCGCGCCCGTGCCGCCGGTGAGGTTGTCGGTGCCGGCGCCGCCGATCAGGCGATCATCGCCGGAGCCGCCCACCAACGTGTCGTTGCCGGCGCCGCCGTTCAGCACGTTCGCCGCGCTGTTGCCCGAGAGGGTGTCGGCGTAGGCACTGCCCGTGACGTTCTCGATGAACTTCAAGGTGTCGAGCCCGGAGCCCACGGTGTTCTGTTGGGCTGAGGTCGAGAGGTTGACGGTCACCGCCGCCAGGGAGCGTTCGAAGGACACGGTGTCGTTGCCGTCTCGTCCGTCCAGCACATTGTTGCCGGTGCCGGCGAACAGTGTGTTGTCCAAGGCATTGCCCGTGCCGTTGGCGGCGCCCGTGCTGTCGATGTACAGGTTCTCGACGTTGTTGCCCAGGGTGTAGGTCGCCAGGCTGCTGTGCACGCTGTCGATTCCACCCGTCAGCGGGTTGCTGTTGGTCTCGATCACGCTGTCGTCGACGTTGTCGACGAAGTAGCTGTCGTTGCCGTCGCCACCGCTCAGGCTGTCGGCGCCGGCGGCACCGTCGAGCACGTTGTGGGCCGCGTTGCCGGTGATGAAGTTGCGCCGCTCGTTGCCGGTGCCGTCGATCTCCGACACGCCGGTGAGCACCAGGTTTTCGAGGTTGGCGCCCAGGGTCCAACTGACCGAGGCCTGCACGGTATCGATCTGTGAAGTCGACGTATTGGTTTCCACCACGCTATCGAGCGCATTGTCGACCACGTAGATGTCATTGCCGTCGCCGCCGGTCATGGTATCGGCACCGAGGTCGCCGTCCAGTATGTCGTTGCCCGAGCTGCCCACCAGGGTGTCGGCCTGGTCGGTACCGGAGATATGCCCGCCCTGGTTCTGCGCGTTGTCGAAAATGTCCTGCACGCTGTTGTTGTCGTTGGGATTGCCTTGAAAGCCCAGGTCGCCGGCGATGTAGTCGGCCAGGCGCTGGCCGACGATTTCCGCCGATTCCTCGTGCAGGTGCCAGACGTCGTCGGGATACACCAGCGGATCGACCTCGTAGCGCAAGGGCAGGTCGGTGTAGTCCACCGCCAGCTTCACGTCGGCGCGCTCGGCGGCCATGGCTTCCTGGGCGGCGCGGACATAGCCGACGCCTTCGACAATCGACGCGATTTTCTCTTCCGAGTAACCACGGGCCCGGGCCGCGTCTTGCTCGTAGTGACCGGTCTCCATCAGATACACGCTGAAATCGCCGAACTGGGCATGCAGGTAATCGAACACCTTCAGGGTCGCGGCCTTGTAGGCGGCGGCTGCGGCGGTCTTGTCGGTGGCGCGGGCGATTTCCTGGGCGGCTTCCTCGCCCTGGCCCCAGATGATGCCCATGGTGACGTTGTCGATGGCCTTGAGCTCGGTGAGCTGATCGCGCAGTAGCGTCACGGCGCGCAGCAACGCGGCCCCGGGCTGGTTAGTGTCGGTCAGCCACCAGCACAGTTGGAGCTCTTCGGGGCTGAGGGTCGACAGGCCGTTGACCGTGCTGCCCCCCACCGCGATGTCGATGCCGTTGCCATCGGCGTCGGTGAACTGGCTGCGCACGTCATAGGTGGTGTAGCGGTCCAGGTCGTCGACCAGCATCGAGGTGCCGGACTGGTTGTCGTCCTCGGTCATGCGCAGCAGCCGCGCATTGGATTGACCCAGGGTCGGCAGGTACAGGATGTCTTGCTGGGCGCGCTCGCCGAACACGAAGTCGCTGGCGGTGAGGGTGTTGAGGTAGTTGCCGTTGAGGGCGATCTCGAAGCGATTGCCATCGGCGTCGGCATTGGCGGACTTGATGTAGGTCTTGTCGCCAGCGGCATTGAGGGTCATGTACAGCGTGCCGTTGCTGCCATCGCCGAGGCCGGTAAAGCCCAGCCCCGAGACGTCGATCTTGTCCACGCCCGCGGTGAAATCGTAGATCGTGTCGGTGGCCGTGACGCCGCCAGTGTCGTAGTCGCGGTAGCTGTCGAGCACGTTGCTGTAGCGGAAACTGTCGGCACCGTCGCCGCCGTACAGTGAGTCGCGTCCGGTGCCGCCGTCGACGATGTCCGCACCACTGCCGGCCTTGATCGTGTCGTTGCCGCCGAGGCCGAGGATCAGGTCCGCGCCCGTCGTGCCATTGAGGGTTTCGGCGTTGCTGGTACCGGTGATGGTGTTGGCGGGCGCATCGGCCACCGCCAGCGCGAAACTGTCACTGACCGATGCGCCGGAGGGGTCCGTAGCCTTGACCAGCACGTCATAGTTGCCCGCCGCCGTGCTGGTGGGCGTACCGCTGAAGGTCAGGCTGGTGGCGTTGAAACTCAGCCAGGCGGGCAGGGCGCTGCCGTTGGCGAGGGTCGCGGTGTAGGTCAGCACATCCTGGTTGGCGTCGGTGAAGCTGGCGTGGTTCACGGTGTAGGTGAACGGCGTGCTTTCGCTGGCGTTCTGGTCCAGGAGCGGGATCGCCACGACGGGCGCCACGTTGGTGGGGGTGTTCTGATCAGCGAAGACAAAATGGCTGGCCGTCAGGCTGCTGACCAGGTTGCCCGCCAGGGACACTTCGAAGCGATTGCCATTGGCGTCGACGGTGAGGTCCTTGAGGTAGGTACGGTTGCTTGTCGCGCTGTAGGTCACTTGCAGCGTGCCGTCGAGGCCATTGCCCAGGCCGGTGTAGCCGAGCGCCGAGACATCGATCTTGTCGGCGGCCACGTCGAAGTCGAGGATCTGGTCACTGGCGCTGGTGGAGCCGGTGCGGTAGCTGTCGAGCTTGGAGGTGTAGCGGAACACATCCGCTCCGGCGCCACCGGTGAGCTTGTCCACGCCCGTGCCGCCGACCAGGATGTCATTGCCGGCGCCACCGTTGAGGGTGTCGTTACCCGCGCCGCCGAACAGTTGCTCGTTGGCTGCGGTGCCGGTCAAGGTGTCGTTGTTCGGCGTGCCGTTGATCACGATGGGGGCGGGCACGTCCTGCACGGCGAGGTTGAAGCTGTCGCTGACGCTGGCGTTGTGGCCGTCGGTCGCGATGACCTGGATGGCGTAGGTGCCCGACGCGGTGTCGGGCGGCGTGCCGCTGAAGGTGCGGGTGGCGGCGTCGAACGTCAGCCAGGTGGGCAGGGCGCTGCCATTGGCCAACTTGGCGGTGTAGCTCAGGCTGTCGTTGTCCGGATCGGTGAAGCTGGTGGCCGGCACCACGTAGCTGAACGGGGTGTTTTCGGTCGCGTTCTGGTCCGGCAAGGGCGTGGCCAATACCGGTGCCTGGTTGGTCGGCGAGGACGTGGCGAAGACGAAGTTGGCGCTGGTCAAGGTATTGAGGTAGTTGCCGTCCAGCGCCACTTCGAAGCGGTTGCCGGCGGCGTCGGCCTCCAGGGATTTGATGTAGGTCTTGGTGCCGGCACTGTTGAGCACCAGGTACACGGTGTTGTTCTTGCCGTCACCCAGGCCGGTGAAGCCCAGGGCGGACAGATCGATCTTGTCGGCGCTGATGTCGAAGTCGGTGATCAGGTCGCCCAGGTTGGCCCCGCCGGTGTTGTAGTTGCGGTAGCTGTCCAGGCGGTTGGAAAACACAAAGGTGTCCGCCCCGGCGCCGCCGGTGAGGGTGTCCATGCCGGCGCCACCGTCGAGCTTGTCGTCGCCGGCACCGCCGCCGATGCTGTCGTTGCCGGCCAGGCCGAGCAGGGTGTCGGCCGCGTCGCTGCCCAGCAACGAGTCACTGCCGCTGGTGCCGGTGATCACGCGGTTGAAGATGAAGTTGTTGGCGGTCAGGGTGCTGGCCAGGTTGCCCGCCAGGATCAGCTCGAAGCGGTTGCCGCTGGCATCGGCATCGTAGTCCTTGATGTAGGTGCGGTCGCTGCTGGCGCTGTAGCTGACCTGCAAGGTGCCGCCACGGCCATTGCCCAGGCCGGTGAAGCCGAGGCCGGCGAGGTCGATCTTGTCCTGGGTGACGTCGAAGTCGGTAATGGTGTCATCGAAGCTGGCTGTTGCGTTGCGGTAGCTGTCGCTCTGGACGGCGAAGCGGAACGTGTCGGCGCCCGTGCCGCCGGTGAGCTTGTCGATGCCGGCGCCGCCCACCAGGACATCGGCCCCGGCGGCGCCGTTGATGGTGTCATTGCCCGCGCCGCCGTAGAAAATCTCGCTGGCGCTGGTGCCCAGCAGGGTGTCGTTGCCCGCCGTGCCCTGCACCGTGGTCATCGGCACCGTGGCGCTGACGTAGCTGCCATCGCCATAGACCAGCGTGGCGCCCTTGCTGGTGTGGCTGATGGTGTTGGCGAGGATGGCGTTGCGGTCGGTGCCGTCTTCGTTGCGCTCGGCGACGCCGTAGGTCGACAGGTCGCTGCCGCTGATGATGTTGCCCTGGATGGTGTTGTCGCTGCCGTTGAAGTACTTGCCGGACACGCCCAGGGTGTCGTCGTAGGACTGGATGATGATTTCCGGTACGGCGCCGCCCAGGGCGTTGTTGTTGAGGGTGTTGTCGATGATCTCGACGTGGTTGCTGCCGTAGATGCGAATCCCGGCGCTGGCGTTGTCGTGAATGTCGATGCCGCTGACGGTGACCTCGCTGGAGAGCTTGACCAGCACCCCTTCGGCGCCGTTGCCGTACACCTCGCCGCCGGTGATGGTGATCTGGGTGGGCGATGGGATGTTCTCGCTGCCACGCTGCACGACGATGCCGTTGCCGCCGTTGTCGTAGGCAACGTTATTGGTCATGGTGAAGTCGTGAGTGCTGGTGACGATGTTGAAGCCGTGGCGATCGTTGTCGTAGGCGACGTTGTTTTCAAAGGTGCTGTCGCTGAGGAAGTCGGCGACGAAACCGTCCAGGCCGTTGCCGTGGGAGACGCTGTTCTTGATGACCATGTTGACGGTCTGCTCGTGGGGGTCGAAGCCGTACCCGGAGCAGTCCTTGATCTCGACGCTGTCGATAGTGACGTTGGAGTCGTAGCCTTCCTGGCCTGGAATGTAGCCATTGAACCAGCCATCGATCTTGCCGGTGGTGTGGTCGCGGTTGCCGTCGATGGTCAGGTTGCTGATGCCGAAATCATGGGTTTCCTCGCCGTATGCCGAGCGGATGACGCCGGTGATCTTGGTATCGGACCCATCAGCCACCTTGACCGTGGTGGCGCCCATGCCGTCGCCGTACAGGTGCACATTGCTCTTGAGCATCAGGCAGCCGTCGGATGGCTCCGCGCCACCAGAAACGATGTACGTCCCCCCGGGCATGTACACCTGGCCCCCACCTGCGGCCGCCGCTGCATCAATCGCACTTTGGATCGCTGCCGTGTCGTCAGTGATGCCGTCCCCTTTGGCGCCAAAATCTTGTACGTTGAAAATCATGAGCTTATCTCCGTATCAGGCTGGAAACCTCGGTGCTTGCCAATATTCCATCGGCGGCCACGGTGTTATGACCCAACGGAGCGCAAAAGTTTTGACCGCATATCGGCACCGGTGTCAAAAAATCGGACTTACGGATCAACGGTTGTGAGGTGTTTCAAAAAAGTAACGGTTCATTGACGCTTTCCGCCAACCCGCAAAACCCGTGGCGAGGGAGCTTGCTCCCGCTGGCCTGTACAGCAGGCCCCTGCATATTTCAGGTAAATCACATTGCCCGCTCTTGCGACTGCTGCGCAGCCGAGCGGGAGCAAGCTCCCTCGCCACGGGGTGGGGGGCAGGTGGAGCGGACATGGGCTTTACTTGATTGGCATCAACCCCAACCCGAGGCCCGCGCGGTAGCCTCCAATAAACGTTCAGGTGGTCGAGGCACCCCATGATCTATCCGCTGTTTCTGACCCTGCACCTGTTCGCCGCGCTGGTGTTCATCGGCACGGTTTTCTTCGAGGTCCTGTTTCTCGAAAGCATCCGCAAACAACTGCCCGCCAAGGTCATGGTGCTGCTGGAGCAGGGCATCAGCCGGCGTGCCCGGCAGTTGATGCCTTGGGTCTTGCTGGCACTGTTCGGTGCCGGGGCCGGGATGGTCTGGCTGCGGTACTGGCCGCTGTTGGTGGCGCCGTGGCAGTCCTCGTTCGGCTTGCTGCTGGGGTTGAAGATCCTGCTGGCATGCAGTGTCCTGGGGCATTTCCTCTGGGCCATGTGGCTGTTTCGCAGTGGGCGCATGAACGCCCGTTACGTCCATATCATCCACACCAGTGTGTTCCTGCACATGGTGGCGATCGTGTTGCTGGCCAAGGCCATGTTCTACGTCGCCTGGTAGGCGCAGGCCGCGGGCTTCAAGGCGCTTGATACAGGTCAAGGTGGCTGTTCCGGTTACATTGGACAATGTCCGCGTGCAGCTACTCGGAGATCGTCATGTTCGACCTGTTTCATACCCTCGGTGAGCGTCCCTGCGGACGAGCTCCCGTGGTGACGGACCTGGACTGTCCGGTCGGCACGGGCAAGTTCCACGGCGGCGTCGGTTCGCTCGACCTGCTGCGGGGCTTGCGCAACAGCCGTCAGAAACGCCGGCCGCTGTCACTGGCAGTGCACCTGCCGTCGCGGTTGCGACTGGCCTCCTGTTCACCCCTTGCCAGCGTCTGCCAGTGCGGCGAGATCGAGGGCTACCTGCAACGCCTGACCTATGAAATGGGGCTGGTCGGTTGCCACCTCGGCACCGGGCGGCGGGTCGAGCAGTTTTGCCTGACCGGTGGCACGCCGGTGATCGCGCATTTGCAACGGCTGATGGGTGATCTGCGCAAACGCTTCGATTTTTGTGAATACGACAGCGGTGACCACAGCATCGAGGTGGACTTGCACCACACGGACTGGTCCACCATGGGGCTGATCCGCGACCAGGGCTTTACCCATGTCAGCATCGGTGTTCCCGACATTGGCGTGGACAGCGACCTGTCCGTAGACTGCTACCAGAACCCGGCGCCGATTCATTCGCTGATCGACGCGGCGCGCACTTTCGGTTTCCGCTCCATCAACATCGACCTGGGCTATGGCCATGCCTGGCAGACGCCCCAGAGTTTCGCCTTGAAACTGGCGACGTTGATCGAGCTGGAGCCGGATCGGTTGCACGTTTTCGATTACTCGCGGGCGCCTTATCGTTATCGTTCGAAAAACGCTGGCGTGGCCGGCGCGTTTTGCAGCCAGGCCGACAAGGACGCCATGCGCAGGATCTGCTGCGAACAGTTGATCGGCGCGGGGTATCATTACATTGGCCTGGGGCAGTTTGTACGGGCCGACGACGACCTGGCGGTCGCCCAGGAACACGGGCGCCTGCACCGTAATTGCCAGGGGTTCACCCGTCATGGCTGCTGCGACCATGTGGGCTTCGGCCTGGCGGCCATCACCCAGATCGAGCACTTGTACGTGCAGAACACCGAGGACCTGCTTCAATATTGTCAACAGCTGGACGCCGGGCAATTGCCAGTGTCTCGCGGCTGGCGCTGTGAGCAGCAGGATCAGGTCAGGGCGGCCGTGACCGAGCAGCTGTCCTGCGACCTGGAACTGGACATTCCGGCTATCGAAGCGCGTTTCGGCCTGGTGTTCCATGAGCATTTCGCCTCCATCTGGCCGCTGCTGGAGGCTCTGCAAGACAAGGGACTGATCGAATTGTCGCACCGCTTCATCGGCATTCTGCCGGCGGGACGCCTGAATGTGGATGCGATCTGCAACCTGTTCGACCCCGGTCCGGATGATGCGGGCCCTTACTCCTTTGAAAAGTTGAACGCCTCATGAAAGCTGCATCCGGTTTCAATCGTGCCTTGGTGGAAAAATACGACCGTCCAGGGCCGCGCTACACCTCTTATCCCACGGCGCCGCAGTTTCACCAGGCCTTCGCCATGGACGAGTACCGCCAGGCGGCCCAGCGCAGCAATGAGGCCGCGGTGCCCAAGCCGCTGTCGGTGTACATCCATATCCCGTTCTGCCAGAGCCTTTGCTACTACTGCGCCTGCAACAAGATCATCACCCGCAAGACCCACCGTGCGGTGGAGTACCTGACGTATCTCAAGCGAGAAATCGCCCTGCAGGCGAGTCTGTTCGACCGCTCGCGCAAACTGACCCAGCTGCACCTGGGCGGCGGAACTCCGACCTACCTGACCCAGGCGCAACTGGCCGAGCTGATGGCGTGCCTGCATGAAGCCTTCGACATGGACGACAGTGACGCCCACGAATTCTCCATCGAGGTCGACCCGCGCACGATCGGCGCCGAACAGCTCCGTGGGTTGCGTGAGCTGGGGTTCAATCGGCTGAGCTTCGGCATCCAGGATTTCGATCCCCAGGTGCAAGCTGCCGTCAATCGGGTGCAAAGCGAAGCCCAGGTCGGTGCCTTGGTGGAGGCGGCCCGCGAGGCTCGCTTCAAGTCGGTCAGCGTGGATCTGATCTATGGCCTGCCGCTGCAAACCATTGCCAGTTTCGATGTCACCCTGAGCAAGATCATTGCCCTGCGGCCGGACCGGATCGCGGCCTACAGTTACGCGCACCTGCCGCAACGGGTGCGGGCGCAACGAATGATCCGCCCCGAAGACATGCCGCCACCGGAACGCAAGATGGAATTGCTCGAACTGACCATCAACCGCCTCACCGAGGCCGGCTACGTCTACATCGGCATGGACCATTTTGCCTTGCCGGACGACGAACTGGTGCGCGCTCGCGCCCAGGGCACCTTGCAGCGCAATTTCCAGGGCTATTCCACCCATGCCGACTGTGACTTGATTGGCCTGGGCGTGTCGTCGATCGGCAAGGTCGGCGACAGCTACAACCAGAACGTCAAGGAGCTTTCCCAGTATTACGCTCGCCTGAACCAAGGCATGTTGCCCGTGCAGCGGGGCTATCGACTGAGTGACGATGATCGCTTGCGGCGCGAAGTCATCAGCGAATTGATGTGCCATGGGCGCATCGATTTCGCTCGGATCGAAGCCGAACACGGCATTCGGTTCACCGAGTACTTTGCCGATGCGCTGGCGCGACTCCAGGAACTGGTGGGCGACGGCCTGTTGGAGATTCGCGACGCAGAGCTGGTGCTGTTGCCCCAGGGGCAATTGATGATGCGCAACGTGGCGATGGCGTTCGATGCGTACCTGGGCGCGGACCAGCAGGTTCAGTATTCGCGTACAGTTTGACCCGCACATCTGTGGCGAGGGGGTAAATCCCCTCGCCACAGATGATTTGTTTAGTTAGCTAGAGCGGTGTCGAACCCCAAGTCCATATCGATGGTCCATGCCACTCCTCCAGAGAATGTAACCTGGGTCACAACGTTGATCGTCAGGCAGCCAGGTTCGTCCGCTCTCGTGCAATAAAAATTTACTCCGTGCAGAAGAGATGAGAAAAGCTATGCAGTTTTCTCACGGATACGGACCTCCCCATGCCTCGTTCAAAACTGCTCACTACACTGTTTGTCGCACTGCTGGCCGGTGCGGCGCTGTGGTACGTGTGGATGATTGCCAGTGCCAAGCTGCAATGGGGCGGGAGCAGTCCTGATCAGCAGTTACTGGGCACCGTGAAGGACACCCGCTTGCGCGCGATGACCCAGTACTGCACGGGCGTGACCGTGACTGCGCAGGGCACCTGGCTGGTGGCGCGCCTGGAGAGCGAGGCCCGGGAGTTGGAGCCGTCGGCCGACGTCGTGGACTTGGATGCGGTGGTCTATGGCAAGCCGGAGGAGAACAAGGCGTCGGAAGAACCGGGTGCCTTTGCCCGTTTGCTCTCGCGCAACGACAACGAAACCTCGTTCATTTCCCGCCTGGACGCCCAGGGACAATTCCAGCTGGTGGCGCATGTCAGCGGCGCTGCCTGCCTGGTCGCCACTGCCGACGGGGCCAGCGTGTTCCTGCTCACGGGCCTTGACCGGCCTGAAACGGCGAGCACCGATGAGCTGCGCCAGACCGTGGTGCTGCGCAGTGACGATCAGGGCCGGCGCTGGACCTGGTTGAGCAAAGGTTGGTTTGCCGAGGCCGATCAATTGGCTTGGAACCTGAACCTCTATTTCCATGGCGCGAACGAGGTGTGGGCCTTGGGCCGGCCGGGCGCTGCGGACGACGGCAGCGGTGAAGCGACGCCAGGTGTCGTGTCCACGGGCGTGTCCTACTCGGCCGATCGCGGCGCGAGCAGCACCCCGATAACGGCGCCCGAATCGTTGTTGGTGTCCACTGAATACCTGCGCGACAAGCGCCCCGAGATCACCGATTGGCACACAACGGACGGCGAGCACGGGGAGATCCGCAGCCATGTCCTGCAGTTGGATGCACAGCGGGCCTATATCTGGGTCTCCCAACGCTTCTGGGGCAGCAATCCGGACGGTGTCGGCGACAACGTCGCGTTCAACGTCACGACGCGAGCCCGGTTGCAGGCCAAGGCCGGGCAGTGGCAGGTGGTGGATGTCCTGCGCGAGGACAACCTGTTCATCGGCAAGCTGGTGCAGAACGCTGCGGGGCGGGCGATCGGCCTGATCGACCAGGGCGACCGCGGTCGGGAGGTTGTGGCCGAACTGGACACGACCGCATTGACCTGGCATGCGTTGAGTGAGCTGCCCAGTGTGTTCTCGCCATTGGCCTCGGACAGCCAGTTGCGCGAGGGCCATTTCTGGGTGGGGCAGGACACCCTGCTGATCAATACTTCCAGCGAACACCGTCCTCCGCGTTGGCTCTACGGGTGGTCGGACGCGAGCATTTCCGCCGATGGGGTGTTCTATTCCAAGGATTGGGGCCGCTCCTGGCAACGCCTCGCCATCGAGGGTTACCTGGGCATTGTCGGTTTCTTGCCGGCGCAGGATCGGGTGATCTGGGCCAAGGGCAATTGGTACGACAATAATGACGGCGGCATTTATTCCTATGGTTTGCGCTGACACCAGCCCAAACAACTCAAAACCTGTGGCGAGGGAGCTTGCCCCCGCTGGGCTGCACAGCAGCCCCCAAACCTGCTGTCGCGGTGCTTCAGGTCGATCGCGGCCGGCTTCTTTGGGGCTGCTTCGCAGCCCAGCGGGAGCAAGCTCCCTCGCCACAGGACTGTTCAAGGTTTGGGTGTTGGGGTGAAAGTAAGATCGCTGTCGCGGGCAAGCCTTGCTCCCACATAACCTTGTTCCACATAAGTCTTTGCGAGTTGATTTCAATCAAGGGCCGGGGGAGGGGGGGAGTCCTACCATGACCGCCAAGATCCTGTCTTTAAGCCTTGGCGTCCATGATCCCTTCCTCACTGATGCTTCACCCTTTGCGTTTCTGGCTCCGTGGGTTGTTCGTTTTCCTGATGCTGGTCGCGGGCCTGGCCCACGCCAAGGACTATGGCGACATCGAGCAACAGCGCATCCATCATGTCCTTAACCAGACCGATTCGATCTCCGCGCCTGAAGGGCGGTTCAAGGTGCGCACGTTGTCCGCCGCCGGCAAGGTCATCGGCTACGTGTTCCAGAGCCTGGACGCGGTGGACATTCCTGCTTATTCAGGCAAGCCGATCAATGTCCAGGTGATCCTCGATCCCGCCGGTGTGATCCTCGACGCCTATGTGCTGGAGCACCACGAACCGATCCTGCTGATCGGTATCGCCGAGGAAAAACTCCACGCATTCAGTGCGCGCTACAGCGGCATCAAGGTCAATCAACGGGTGGTGGTGGGGCACTCCAGCGACCCGAACGCGGTGACCGTGGATGCGATTGCCGGCGCCACCGTCACGGCGATGGTGGTCAACGAAGTCATCATGCGCGCCGCCCACGATGTCGCGGTGTCCCTGGGCCTGGTCAAGGGCGATGCAGGGTTGGCCGTGGCCCCGGCGCGTGTGCGTGAGGATCTTTACACCCCGGCGGACTGGAACACCCTGACCGGTAACGGTGCGGTGCGTCGCCTGCATCTGACACGGGGTCAGGTGGACGCTTCCTTCAAGGGGACCGACGCCGAACAAGTTGAAGTCGCCAGCGCCGAACAGGCCGACGACACCTTCATCGACTTGTACGTCACGCACCTCAACCCGCCGACCATCGGCCGTAACCTGCTGGGCGAGACGCAATACCGCGAGCTGATGAAAACGCTCAAGCCGGGCGAACAGGCCATCGCCGTGATGGGCAGCGGACGCTACTCCTTCAAAGGCTCGGGTTACGTGCGCGGCGGCATTTTCGATCGGGTGGTGCTGCGCCAGTTCGGCGACACCATCAGCTTCCGTGACATGGACTTCCAACGCCTGGACGACGTGGCCGCCGACGACATGCCGGACTTCGATGAAATGGCCATTTTCATCATTCGCGCCTCGCACCGTTTCGACCCGGGTTCGCCCTGGAGCCTGGAACTGCTGGTGCGCCGCCAGACCGGCCCGGTCAGCGGGATCTTCAGCAACTTCGAGCTGGCTTATCAACTGCCCGAGCCCTACCTGGAACGACCACTGCCCACCCCCGAACAACTGGCGGCGGCCGAAGAAGCCAGCCGGCCGATGTGGCTGACGCTGTGGTACCAGAAGAGCGTCGAGATCAGCGTGCTGGGTGCGGCCCTGCTGGTGCTGACGACCATCCTGTTCCTCCAGGACGCGCTGGCCCGACGGCCGAAACTGCTGCATTGGGTACGCCGGGGTTATCTGGTGTTCACCGTGGTGTTCCTGGGTGGCTACGCGTTGGCGCAGCTGTCGGTGGTCAATGTGCTGACCTTCGTCCATGCGTTGTTCGAAGGTTTCCGCTGGGAGCTGTTCCTCACCGATCCGCTGATCTTCATCCTCTGGGTCTTCACCGCCGCCAGCATCCTGCTGTGGGGCCGCGGGGTATTCTGCGGCTGGCTGTGTCCGTTCGGCGCGTTGCAGGAGCTGATCAACGAGCTGGCGCGCAAGTTCAAGGTGCCTCAGTACGAGCTGCCGTTCGCCGTGCATGAGCGGCTGTGGGCCATCAAGTACATCATCCTGCTGGTGCTGTTCGGCGTGTCCCTGGAATCGATGGCCACCGCCGAACGCCTGGCCGAAATTGAACCCTTCAAGACCGCCATCACCCTCAAGTTCGACCGCCAGTGGTGGTTCGTCGCGTACGCGGCGGGTTTGTTGGTGATCAACCTGTTCACCCGCAAAGTCTATTGCCGCTACATCTGCCCACTGGGCGCCGCCCTGGCGATGCCGACCCGGATGCGGCTGTTCGACTGGCTCAAGCGGCGCAAGGAATGCGGCAACCCTTGCCAGTTGTGCGCCAAGGAATGCGAGATCCAGGCGATCCATCCCGATGGCCGGATCAATGCCAACGAATGCCATTACTGCCTCGACTGCCAGATGACCTGGCACAACGAAAACAAATGCCCGCCGCTGATCAACAAGCGCAAGAAGCGCGGCAAGGCGACCGCGAGCGATCCGCAACTGATTCCCGTGGTGCAGGTGACCCCGGCGCCTTGAGGCACACCCAAATGGCCTGTCCCTTGACCGTTTCATTCTTCATGGAGCACACAGCATGAGCGACAAAAAAAACCAAACCCCTGGCGCGGTGGAAGAACCCAGGGGTGTCAGCCGCCGCAGTTTCCTGGGCACCGGTGCGGTAACGGGCGCCGTCCTGGCCGGCGCGACGGCGCTGGGTGCCGGCACGTTCACCCGTGAAACCTGGGCCGCAGCGGCCAAGGAGGCCAAGTCCAAGATCCACGTCGCGCCTGGCGAACTGGACGAGTACTACGGTTTCTGGAGCGGTGGCCACCAGGGCGAAGTGCGGGTACTGGGTGTGCCGTCGATGCGCGAGCTGATGCGCATCCCGGTGTTCAACGTCGACTCGGCCACCGGCTGGGGCCTGACCAACGAGAGCAAGCGCATCCTGGGGGAGAGCGCCAAGTACCAGAACGGCGACTGCCACCACCCGCACATCTCCATGACCGACGGCAAGTACGACGGTAAATACCTGTTCATCAACGACAAGGCCAACTCCCGGGTCGCGCGCATTCGCCTGGACATCATGAAGTGCGACAAGATCCTCACGGTGCCCAACGTGCAGGCGATCCATGGCCTGCGCCTGCAAAAGGTGCCGTACACCAAATACGTGTTCGCCAACGGCGAGTTCGTGATCCCGCATCCCAATGACGGGCGCACGTTCGACCTGCAGGACAAGAACAGCTTCACCATGTTCAACGTCATCGACGCCGAGAAAATGGAAATGGCCTTCCAGGTCATCGTCGACGGCAACCTGGACAACTCCGACGCCGACTACACCGGTAAGTACGCCGCCAGCACCTGCTACAACTCCGAGAAGGCCTATGACCTGGGCGGCATGATGCGCAACGAGCGCGACTGGGTGGTGGTGTTCAACATTCCGCGCATCGAGGCGGCGGTCAAGGCGGGCAAGTTCATCACCCTGGACGGCTCCAAGGTGCCGGTGGTCGACGGTCGTAAAACCGACGGCAAGGACTCCGAGTTCACCCGCTACATTCCGGTGCCGAAGAACCCCCACGGCTGCAACACCTCGTCCGACGGCAAATACTTCATCGCCAATGGCAAGCTGTCGCCCACCGTCTCGATGATCGCCATCGACCGCCTGGACGACCTGTTCAACGACCGCTACAAAGACCCACGGGACGTGATCGTCGCCGAGCCGGAGCTGGGCCTGGGCCCGCTGCACACCACGTTCGACGGACGCGGCAACGCCTACACCACGCTGTTCATCGACAGCCAGGTGGTGAAGTGGAACATGGACGAGGCCATCCGTGCCTACAAGGGCGAGAAGGTCAACTACATCAAGCAGAAACTCGATGTGCAGTACCAACCCGGTCACAACCACGCTTCGCTGACCGAAACCAGCGAGGCGGACGGCAAGTGGCTGGTGGTGCTGTGCAAGTTCTCCAAGGACCGCTTCCTGCCGACCGGCCCGCTGCACCCGGAAAACGACCAGCTGATCGACATCTCCGGCGACGAAATGAAGCTGGTGCACGATGGCCCGACGTTCGCCGAGCCCCATGACTGCATCCTGGCGCGGCGCGACCAGATCAAGACCCAGAAAATCTGGAACCGCAACGACCCGTTCTTCGCCGAAACCGTGGCCCTGGCCAAGAAGGACGGTATCAACCTGGAGACCGACAACAAGGTCATTCGCGACGGCAACAAGGTGCGCGTCTACATGACGTCCATGGCGCCGGCCTATGGCCTGACGGAGTTCACCGTCAAGCAGGGCAACGAAGTGACGGTGACGATCACCAACATCGACCAGATCGAGGACGTTACCCACGGCTTTGTCATGACCAACCATGGCGCCAGCATGGAGATCAGTCCGCAACAGACCTCGTCCATTACGTTCATGGCCGACAAGCCAGGCCTGCATTGGTATTACTGCAGCTGGTTCTGCCACGCGCTGCACATGGAAATGGTCGGACGCATGCTGGTCGAGCGGGCCTGAGTCGGCGGATCGAGGAGAAAGGTCCAATGGCCGGGAACACGCAACGATCTGCGGGTCGCGCCCGTAAACCGGCCATTGCGCTGATGCTGCTCGGATTGTCGAGCAGCACGCTGGCCGCACCGCAACCGATCACCGACCTGCCTTTGCAGGCCGCAGGCGAACAGCAATGGCGCCTGCCCGCCGGGCAATACCAGGGCTCGTTCAGCATCGATCAACCGATGACCCTCACCTGCGAGCCTGGGGCGGTATTCCAGGCGCAGGGCGAGGGCAACGGGCTGATCATCCGGGCGCCGGACGTCCAGGTCCAGGGCTGCACCTTCCTGGACTGGGGGCACGACCTGACGGCCATGAACGCTGCGGTGTTCATCCAGCCCATCGCGCAGCGCGCGCAGATTCGTTCGAACCGGATGCAGGGCCAGGGCTTCGGCATCTGGGTCGATGGCACGCGGGACGTGAGCCTGATCGACAACCACATCCAGGGCGATCCCGGCCTGCGCTCCCAGGACCGTGGCAACGGTATCCATCTGTATGCGGTGCATGGCGCGCGTGTCATCGGCAACCAGGTGCACGAAACCCGCGACGGCATCTACATCGACACTTCCAGCGGCAACCTGCTGCAAGGCAATACCCTGGAAGATCTTCGCTACGGCGTGCACTACATGTTCGCCAACGATAACCGCCTGCTGGGCAACATCACCCGACGTACCCGCACGGGCTATGCCTTGATGCAGAGCCGCCAGTTGACGGTGATCGGCAATCGCTCCGAACAGGATCAGAACTACGGGATCCTGATGAACTACATCACCTATTCCACCCTGCGCGACAACTTCGTCACCGATGTGCGCGACGGGACCACCGGCGACACCATGATCGCCGGCGCCGAGGGCAAGGCCCTGTTCATCTACAACTCATTGTTCAACCGCATCGAAGGCAATCATTTCGAGCGCAGCGCCGTGGGCATCCACCTGACGGCCGGCTCGGAAGACAACCGCATTGCCGCCAACGCCTTCGTGCATAACCAGCGCCAGGTCAAATACGTCGCCACGCGCTTGCAGGAATGGTCGGCGGACGGTCGCGGCAATTACTGGAGCGACTACCTGGGCTGGGACCGTAACGGCGACGGCCTGGGCGACGTGGCCTATGAGCCCAATGACAACGTCGACCGCCTGCTGTGGCTGTACCCCCAAGTCCGCCTGCTGATGAACAGCCCGGGCATCGAAATGCTGCGTTGGGTGCAGCGTGCCTTCCCGGTGATGAAATCCCCCGGGGTCATGGACAGCCATCCCTTGATGGAGGCGCCGGTCCTTGCCCCCTTACGCAACAGTGCTCAGGAGGACGCGTCGTGAACGTCGTCGAGATCGAAGGTGTCAGCCAGCGCTACGGCGATGTCGCCGTGCTGCGCGAGCTGAACCTGAACCTGGCCCAGGGCGAAGTGCTCGGCCTGTTCGGGCACAACGGTGCGGGCAAGACCACCACCATGAAGCTGATACTCGGCCTGCTGCGCGCCAGCGAAGGCGAGGTGCGCGTGTTTGGCCGCCAGCCCAGTGACCCCAGCGTGCGACGAATGCTGGGCTACTTGCCGGAAAACGTCATGTTCTATCCGCAGTTGAGCGGGCGGGAAACCCTGCAACACTTCGCCCGGCTCAAAGGCGCCGCCCCGGAACAGGTCGAGCGTTTGCTGGAGGAAGTGGGACTTGCCCAGGCCGCACAGCGGCGGGTGCGCACCTATTCCAAGGGCATGCGCCAACGCTTGGGGCTGGCCCAGGCCTTGCTCGGCCAGCCACGGCTGTTGCTGCTGGACGAACCGACCGTGGGCCTGGACCCCATCGCCACCCAGGACCTCTACCAGTTGCTCGATCGCCTGCGTTGGCAGGGCACCAGCATCATCCTGTGCTCCCATGTGTTGCCGGGCGTTGAGGCGCACATCAACCGCGCCGCGATCCTGACCCGTGGGCGCCTGTTGGCCCTGGGCAGCCTGGACCGGCTGCGCAAGGACGCCGGGCTGCCGACGCTGATCCGCGCTTCGGGCCTGAGTCGCGCCGGGCACCTGCAACAGCACTGGCGCAGCGAAGGGCATGCGACCCAGGGCTGGGGCAATGAAGGTTTGCAGGTGTCTGCGCCGGACGGCAGCAAGCTCGTGCTGTTGCGCCAGTTGCTGGCCCAGGACGACCCCTCGGACGTCGAGATCAAACCGCCGTCCCTGGAGGACCTGTACCGCCATTACATGGTCCGCGCGGCCGCCGAGGAGACCCGTTCATGAACCCGATATGGAACATGGCCCGCAAGGAACTGAGCGACGGCCTGCGCAACCGCTGGTTGTTGGCGATCAGCCTGTTGTTTGCGGTATTGGCCATTGGCATTGCCTGGCTGGGCGCCGCGGCGTCCGGTCAGCTGGGTTTCACCTCGGTGCCAGCCACCGTGGCGAGCCTGTCCAGCCTGGCGACTTTCCTGATGCCCTTGATCGCCTTGTTGCTGGCCTATGACGCGATTGTCGGTGAAGACGAAAGCGGCACCTTGCTGCTCCTGCTGACTTATCCGTTGGGACGCGGCCAATTGCTGCTGGGCAAGTTCGTCGGCCACGGCCTGATCCTGAGCCTGGCGACGTTGATCGGCTTCGGCTGCGCGATGCTGGCCATCGCCATCCTGGTGGACGATGTGCAATTGAGCCTGCTGCTCTGGGCCTTCGGTCGCTTCATGGTCTCCAGCACGCTGCTGGGCTGGGTGTTCCTCGGGCTGGCCTATGTGCTGAGCTGCCTGTCGGCGGAAAAGTCCACGGCGGCCGGCCTGGCGCTGGGGGTGTGGTTCTTCTTCGTGCTGGTGTTCGACCTGGCGCTGCTGGCGCTGCTGGTGCTCAGTGAAGGGCGGTTCAGCCCGGATCTGTTGCCGTGGCTGCTGTTGTTCAACCCCACCGACGTGTATCGATTGATCAACCTATCCGGGTTCGATTCTGCCGCAAGCGGCGCCGCAGTGCTGACGCTGGGCAGTGACTTGCCGGTAGCGGGGCCCTGGCTGTGGCTGTGCCTGGTGGCCTGGATGGTCGTGCCGTTGTGGCTGGCCTACCGGTTGTTCAATCGCCGGTGCCCATGAAGTTTCTGATCTTGATGAAGGGAGCATGCAACGATGAACAGGGTTTATTCCAAGGCTGGCCGGGCGCTGGCCGGTGTGTTGATCTGCCTGGCGCTGGCGGCCTGCGACAAGGCCGGGTCAACGCCACCCAGCGAGGCGACGCTGGCGTTTCACCCCAGTGACGAATGCCATGTGTGCGGCATGGTGATCACCGACTTTCCGGGACCCAAGGGCGCAGCGGTTGCCGCTGGCGGCGTGAAGAAATTCTGCTCGCCGGCGGAAATGATCGGGTGGTGGCTGCAGCCGGAGAACCATCGCGATGACGTCAAGCTGTATGTCCATGACATGGGGCGCGGCCAGTGGGAAAAACCGGACGATGCGCACCTGATCGACGCCCGCACCGCGTACTTCGTCATCGGTACCGGCCTCAAGGGCGCCATGGGCGTCGTCCTGGCCTCATTCTCCGACGCCCAGGCCGCGCAGAAACTGGCCACCGACACCGGCGGCCGGGTGCTGCGCCTGGAAGACATCGACCAGAAGCTGCTGGGTCAGGCGAGCATGAGCTCGATGAGTCACTGAGGCGCCAGGAACATCACTCACTGACCTGTGGGAGCTTCACTGACCTGTGGGAGCAAAGCTTGCTCGCGATGGCGGCGGCCCAAACAACCCAATACCCAAGCCTAAACAGCCCCCTGTGGCGAGGGAGCTTGCTCCCGCTGGCCTGCGCAGCAGGCCCCTGCAATGCATC
>NZ_JBMDJD010000027.1:0-84692 GCF_057809015.1 Pseudomonas sp. FG6 | reverse complement strand
CCACATTTTTGTGGGGCGTTTACCGGCATCGCGAGCACCACACATCCTCTGTGGGGTACTCACCGGTATCGTCAGCACCATAAGTCCTCTGTGGGAGCAAAGCTTGCTCGCGATAGCGGCGGGCCAGTCGGTGAAGATGTTGAATGTGATACCGTCATCGCGAGCAAGCTCGCTCTCACAGTCCCACAAATTGTGCGGGGACTGTCCTCAAGCCAAAAGATCGCAGCCTTTGACAACGCCTGCACTGGATCAAGTACAGGTGCTGCCAAAGGCTGCGATCTTTTCGTGGCTTGGAGGTTTACTTGTCGCCGCTGGAAACGCTTCCGCCTTTTTTCTGCTCGAAGAACTCCGGGATCGGCCAGGTGAAGCTGTTGAGCCAGCGTTGCATGGCCAGTTCCCGCTCGGTGGCGGAGGCGGTCTGCAGGTTGGTGGAGGCGACCACGCCGCGAATCTGCAACTGCATCCAACTTTCGGTGCCCTGTTGCGCCGCCGAGGAGGGCCCAGGCTCGATGGCCCAGGTGGTGGTGGAAAGACAAGTCATGCACAGGATCAAAAACGATTTGGTTTTCATCTCTTGGACTCCTCGTAGCGCTCTACTTGACCGTGCCGGATGAGGCGTCGACGACCTCGGTCAGGCGGTTCGCTTGTGACGCTGCTGCGTTCTTGGCCGCTCCCCTGATTTTCTCGGCGCGCGCTTGTGCATCGGCCACCTGCTGGGGAGACAGCTTGGCCATGCTCGCGAGTTCGGCGGCCTGTTTCCAGTTGTCCTGGTAAATCAGCAGCGTCACCATGTTGAGCGCAGCCAGCGGGTCTGACTGCTGGAGTTCCATGGCGGTCATGAACTCGAAGCGTGCTTCGGGGATGCGGCGTTGATTGAGGTAGACGACACCCAGGTCGTTGCGGATTTTCCCTTCGGTCGGGGTCATTTTCGCTGCGCGTTCCAGGTGTTCGGTCGCCGTGGCGTTATCGTTCCGGGCGGCGGCCAACTGGCCGAGGCCATGTTCACCGTCAGCGGCCAGGCACGTGCCGAGCAGGCTCCGGTACAACGGCTCTGCCTCGTTACGTCCCATCAGGCGCAGCACCCGGGCCTTGCGCAAACGCACTTGGACCAGGTCCTCGGGCAAACCTTCGAGGTTCGCCAGGCTCGCGTACAACCGTCCCTCGTTGGCCATGTCATCGGCCAGGTTCAGGGCCAGTTCCTGATCACCACTGGGCTTGGCGCAACTGGCCGGGCGTGACGCCACCACGTTATGGCTGGCACAACCGGCGAGCACCACGGTCGCCGCTATCGCAATCACTGCTTTCATGGAGTGCTCCCAGGCAAGCGGATGGACAGTCGATCCCTCGCACCGCAGGCGCCGGCTCATTGGGAAAGCCCATCGCGGTTGTCGAATTCACCGTGTTCCATGAAGAACATGCGGTAGAAGTTCGGGTCGTAATTGCGCAGCTGTTCACCCGGCAAGGTCGGCAGTTGCGCATTGACGGCCAGCGGTTGGACCAGGTGCGGCGTGACGATCATCAGCAACTCGCGTTCTTCGCGGTTGATGGTGTTGTCGCGAAAGAACGCACCGAGTATCGGGATGTCACCCAACCCCGGGAATTTGTTCACCTGCGAGCTGTTACGGGTACTGATCAGGCCGCTGATGACGAAGCTTTCGCCGTCGGCCAGGGCAATACTGGTGTCGGTACGGCGCACGGTGAGTGCCGGAACCAGCGTGCCGGCGATGCTCACGGCGTTGGTGAAGTCCAGCTCGCTGACTTCCGGTGCAACCTTCAGGGCGATGCGGTTCTGCCCGATGATGGTAGGGGTCAGGGTCAGGCGGATACCGAACTCCTTGTACTCGATGGACACGCTATCGCTGCCGGAACTGGGTACTGGAATCGGAATTTCCCCACCGGCCAGGAAACTCGCACTCTGCCCGCTGAGGGCCACCAGACTGGGCCGCGCCAGGGTGTAGGCAAAGCCGCTGCCTTCCAGGGCGTTGATCATCAGCAGTGTTTTGCCGGTGGCGAACGACAGGTTGAACATGTCGTTGTTGGCCGGCAATGTGGGGCGGACAATGCCGCCGACGGTGGGCAGGGTTCTCGGTGAGCCGAACAGGAAGTTGCCACGGCTGCCGAAAATCGAGGTCGCGGCGTCCTTGAGCTTGGTCCGGCTGACTTCGACAAAGCGGATGTCGGTCTGTACCTGGGCGAGCAAGTTCGGGTCTTCCGAAGGCACGCTGGCGACGCTGGTCAGCGCCGCAGTGGCCCGGCCTTTGACGAACACCATGCTCTGGCGGGGAACCTTGGAGCATTCCGTCCAGACCATCAGGCTGGTGGCGCCGGGCGTGATGCCGGTGAGAATGAACGCATTACTGCCGCTGGGCTGTACATCAGCGATTTTCGGGTCGCCCACCGCCAACTTCGTCACAGGGGTGGGAATGCGCAGTTCATTCTGCAGGCCCTGGCCGACTTCGAAGGTGGCCGGCATGCTGTCCAGCTGGGAACAGTTGCTGGCTGCAGCGTGTGCCGCGTCCAGGCCCAGTCCCATCCAGAACAAGCCGTGAATAAGGTGTTTTAAAGCGGACGCGTTGCGATCGTTCATAAAGTGATCCTCGACAGAAGTCCCTGCTGGTCTGAACAATTGCCTCGGAACACTTGCAGGGCCCGGGCTACCCCTTTATCTCACCAGACGACTCAATGGCTTCGGCAACAGGCCTCGTCGCGACGTGCAGACGGTCCATTGCCTCGGCCTGACTGAACGACAGGCGTTTTTCAGAAAACGTCTTCAGGCCTGGCAAATAGCCGGGTCATCGAGTGGTGGGGGCAGGCGCAGATCCTGTCGCTAGGGAGCGATTTGCTAGCCCCCCCTGCTCGCTTCTTTTTGACAGTAGTTCAACCATGGCGAAGCGCCACGCGTTGCGCAAAAAAAAACGTCTGAAAAGTGACGGGTAAGAAAATTTCGTGAAAGTCGCCGTCAATAATTTGTCTTTTCGACAAAACAGGCTAGGAGAGAGGCGCTAAGATCGCGGGGCAATAAGATTAAAACCATCCCCTGTGGCGAGGGAGCTTGCTCCCGCTGGCCTGCGCAGCAGGCCCATGCATTGCTCCAGGTAAACCGCATTGCCTGGTTTTGCGACTGCTTCACGCAGTTGAGCGCGAGCAAGCTCCCTCGCCATGGGTTGGGGGTGTTTAGGCTGGCGTCATCGTCGGATCGCCGCCTCGGGCAAGCTCAGCGCCCACAGGTGGGCTTACCCGGCTGGTATCAGTGCTTGCTGTCCTGGTCCGACATCGCCAGCAGTTGCTTTTCCTGGTTCCAGTCGAACGGTTCGTCGTTTTGTTCGGCTTCGAAACGACGTTCTTCGAGGGCCTGGTACAGGTCGATCTCTTCGTCGGGCATGTAGTGCAGGCAATCGCCGCCGAAGTACCAGAGCAGGTCGCGAGGCACCAGGTGAGCGATCTGTGGATAACGGACAATCACCTGGCACAGGAGATCCTGGCCCAGGTATTGGCTCTCGATCGGGTCGACGGGCAGTTGCGCACGCAACTCGTCGAAGCGCTCCAGGAACAGCGCATGGCTTTCTTCAGGCACCTGTTCGGCCTCACCCACGGCGACCAGGATGCTGCGCAAGTGGTCAAGCAAGACAAGGTGATCGGCAACGACGTTGGACACGAGATAAGTCCTCAAGAGCAAAACGGGCGCAGGAGTATATAGCCCTTGCGCCCGCTTTTACATGCCAGTGGTCTGCACCCATGAACCACACAGGCCACCAGGGCCTGCATGGCCGTCGGAATCAGCGCACCTTGCCCTCGGCAAGCGTCAGTTCCTCCTTGGCGAAATCATCCACGTCGATCACCTTGCGCCGCGCCGCTTCGGCCGTGTGCAGGGCCTGCGCCTCACGCGCCTGCAATACGCCTGCTTCCAGGGCGGCGTCGATGAGCGACTCCCCGGGAGCCGGGTTGAGCTGGCCCAGCTTGAGCGCTGTGTGCACCTTGCGGTAGAGCGGTTGCGCGGCGGCCGACAGGTCGGTGGCGTGTTGCAGGGCGCCCACCGGATCATCCGCCGATTGCGGGCGGTAGCAGCCCTGCAAGAGTTCTTCGAGGGTTGGATCGCCCTTGGCCCGGCCGAGCAGCGCCGCCACTTGTGCATCCAGCTTGTCGCTCGGGCCCTTGTGGCGGCGACCGAAGGGGAACACCACCAGGCGCAGCAGGCAACCGAGGACCCGGTTGGGGAAGTTGCGCAGCAGTTCATCAAGGGCGCGCTCCGAGTGGCCGAGGCTTTCTTCCATGGCCCAGGTGAACAGCGGCGTCATGTGGTCCGGCGAGTCCAGGTCGTGGTAACGCTTGAGCGCTGCGGACGCCAGGTACAGGTTGCTCAATACATCGCCCAGGCGTGCCGACAAGCGCTCGCGGCGCTTGAGCTCACCGCCCAGCAGCATCATGCTCAGGTCTGCGAGCAGGGCGAATGCCGCCGCCTGCCGATTGAGGGCGCGCACATAACCTTGGCTCAGGGCGTTGCCTGGGGCTTTTTCGAAATGTCCCAGGCCCAGGTTCAGCACCAGGGTGCTGGCGGCATTGCCGATGGCAAAGCCGATGTGCTTGAGCAACAGGCCGTCGAACTCGACCAGGGCCTGGTCCTGGTCTTCCCGGGTCGCCAGGGCCATTTCCTTGAGCACGAAGGGATGGCAACGGATTGCGCCCTGGCCGAAGATCATCAGGTTGCGCGAGAGGATGTTCGCCCCCTCGACGGTGATGAAGATCGGCGCGCCTTGCCAACTGCGCCCCAGGTAGTTGTTCGGGCCCATGATGATGCCCTTGCCGCCGTGCACGTCCATGGCGTGGCTGATGCACTCGCGGCCGCGTTCGGTCAGGTGGTACTTGAGGATTGCCGACAGCACCGAAGGTTTTTCCCCCAGGTCCACCGCGTTGGCGGTCAGCATGCGCGCGGCGTCCATCATCCAGGCGTTGCCGCCAATGCGCGCCAGGGCTTGCTGGATTCCTTCGAAGGCCGCCAGCGGTACGTTGAACTGCTCGCGCACCTGGGTGTACTGGCCGGTCACCAGGCTGGTGAATTTTGCCGCGCCGGTGCCCACCGCCGGCAGGGAAATCGAGCGCCCGACCGACAGGCAGTTCATCAGCATCATCCAGCCCTTGCCGAGCATGGCCTGTCCACCGATGAGGAAATCGAGCGGGATGAACACGTCCTTGCCCCAGTTTGGCCCGTTCATGAACGCGGCGCCGAGGGGCAGGTGGCGGCGACCGATATGCACGCCGGGCGTGTCGGTAGGAATCAGCGCGAGGCTGATGCCCAGGTCTTCCTCGTCGCCCAGCAGGTGGTCGGGATCGTAGGCCTTGAAGGCCAGGCCGAGGAGGGTGGCGACGGGTCCGAGGGTGATGTAGCGCTTTTCCCAATTCAGGCGCAGGCCCAGGGTTGGCTGGCCTTGCCATTCACCCCGGCAGATGACGCCGCTGTCGGGCATTGCCCCGGCGTCGGAACCGGCCAGTGGCCCGGTCAGGGCGAAGCAGGGAATATCGTCCCCACGGGCCAGGCGTGGCAGGTAATGGTCGCGTTGTTCTTCAGTGCCATAGTGCAGCAGCAGTTCCGCCGGGCCGAGGGAGTTGGGGACCATCACGGTGGAGGCCAGGTCGCCACTGCGGGTGGCCAGCTTCATCGCCACCTGGGAGTGTGCATAGGCGGAAAAACCCTTGCCACCGTAGGACTTGGGAATGATCAGCGCAAAGAAACCGTGGGTCTTGATGTGCGCCCAGGCTTCGGGCGGCAGGTCCATGGCCTGGCCGATCCGCCAGTCGCTGACCATGGCGCAGAGCTCTTCCGTGGGGCCGTCGAGGAACGCCTGTTCTTCCTCGGTCAGTTGCACCTTGGGGTAGGCCAGCAACTTGTCCCAATCTGGCCGGCCGCTGAACAATTCACCATCCCACCACACCGTGCCGGCCTCGATAGCGTCGCGCTCGGTCTGGGACATCGGCGGCAGGGTCTTGCGGAACCAGTCGAACATCGGCGCACTGAACAAGCGACGGCGCAGGTCCGGCAGCAGCAACGGCGCCGCTACGGCGGCGAGCACTGCCCAGAGCACCAGCATCAGCCAGCCGGGCGCAGGGCTGAAGATGCCCATGGCCAGCAGATAGGCGGCGACGATCGCCAGCATGGGCAGCGGGGCGATGCGCCGATGCGCCAGCCAGGCTTTCCCGACGACCAGAACCAGTATCCACAACAACAGCATAAGTAAATCCTCCGTGAACCAAGGCCAGACCGGCCCTCAAAGCTTAGACGGCATCTGCCAGGCCGACGGTCGGCGCGATAGGACTGATTTCGTGGGAAACCTTCGATGCGTCGCGCCAGTCTGGTTGGCAACGGCTGTGGGAAATCGTTCGTCGGCAAGGTGAGAAAACGTCATTGTTTGGCTGAAACGCCTTGATCTGCTTCGATGGCGATGGACATCCTCACGTGCCCCGGGCGATTTGAGTCGTGGTTGATCCGGCGTATGCTGCTGCGGCATTCATTCAACGAGGAGGCGGTGATGCTGAAGATCTGGGGGCGCAAGAACTCATCGAATGTACGCAAGGCGTTGTGGTGCGCTGAAGAGCTGGGGCTGACCTACGAGGCCATCGACGCCGGTGGTGCGTTCGGCGTGGTGGATACGCCCGAGTACCGCGCGAAAAATCCCAACGGCCGCGTGCCGATGATCGAGGACGACGGCTTCGTGCTGTGGGAGTCCAACACCATCGTGCGCTATCTGGCAGCGCGCCATGCGTCGGGCTCGGCCTGGTATCCTGCCGATGTGCAAGCCCGCGCCAGGGCTGAAAAATGGATGGACTGGACCACCTCATCCTTTGCCGCACCGTTTCGCACGGTGTTCTGGGGCGTCTTGCGCACCCCGGCCGAGCAGCAGGACTGGGCGGCGATCAAGGCCGCGATCAAGGAATGCGACGCCTTGCTGGCGATGGCAGACCAGGCGCTGAGCGTTGAGCCGTACCTCTCGGGCGATGAAATCGGCATGGGCGATATCCCCTTGGGCAGTTTCATTTATGCCTGGTTCGAGATGCCCATCGAGCGGACCTCGCTGCCTCATTTGCAGGCCTGGTATGGGCGGTTGCAGGCGCGTCCGGCTTACCGCAAGGCCGTCATGACCGCGTTGACTTAATAGTTACTATCGACACACTTGACTGTACTTGTGCGGCGATGCCACGCACCATGGCCTCCGTGCGCCGTGGCTTGCGTGCGCGCCGCATGCTTTTACCCCATTTTTCTTCTTTCCCTTCTTGGTGCGTAATCCGATATGAGTTCCGCTCTGTCCATCCGGCAGCTAACCAAAACCTACGGCAACGGTTTCCAGGCCCTGAGTGGTATCGATCTGGACGTCGCCGAGGGTGATTTCTTCGCCTTGCTCGGCCCTAACGGTGCCGGAAAATCCACCACCATCGGCATTCTTTCCACGTTGGTGAACAAGACCAGTGGCACGGTGAATGTCTTTGGTCATGACCTGGACCGCGAGCCCGCCGCGCTCAAGCGTTGCATCGGCGTGGTGCCCCAGGAGTTCAATTTCAACCAGTTCGAAAAGACCTTCGACATCGTGGTGACCCAGGCGGGTTACTACGGCATCCCGCCGAAGATCGCCAACGAACGCGCCGAGAAATACCTGACCCAACTGGGCCTGTGGGACAAGCGGGACGTGCCCTCCCGTTCATTGTCCGGCGGCATGAAGCGGCGCTTGATGATTGCCCGCGCCCTGGTGCACGAACCGCGCCTGTTGATCCTCGATGAGCCGACGGCGGGCGTGGACATCGAACTGCGCCGTTCGATGTGGACCTTCCTGACCGAGCTGAATCAGAAAGGCATCACCATCATCCTCACCACCCATTACCTGGAAGAGGCCGAGCAGTTGTGCCGCAACATCGGCATCATCGACCACGGCACCATTGTCGAGAACACCAGCATGCGCCAGTTGCTCAGCCAACTGCATGTGGAAACCTTCCTGCTGGACCTCAAGCATGACCTGCCGGCCTTGCCGCAGCTCGTGGGCTACCCGGCCCGGTTGCTGGACGGCCGTACCCTGGAAGTCCAGGTGGATAAATCCGTGGGCATCACCGGGTTGTTCACCCAACTGGCCCTGCAAAACATCGAAGTGCAAAGCCTGCGCAACAAAACCAATCGCCTCGAGGAGTTGTTCGTGTCCCTGGTGGAAAAAAACCTGGCGAAGGTGGCGGTATGAGTTCCGAACTGCGCCCCAACCTGATCGCCCTCAACACCATCGTCTACCGTGAAGTCCGGCGCTTCATGCGGATCTGGCCGCAAACCCTGCTGCCGCCGGCCATCACCATGGTCTTGTACTTCGTGATCTTCGGTAACCTGATCGGTCGGCAGATCGGCGACATGGGTGGCTTCACCTACATGGACTACATCGTGCCGGGGCTGATCATGATGTCGGTGATCACCAACTCCTACGGCAACGTGGTGTCGAGTTTCTTCGGCAGCAAGTTCCAGCGCTCGATCGAAGAACTGATGGTTTCGCCGGTGTCACCCCATACGATCCTCATCGGCTTCGCCCTGGGCGGTGTCCTGCGGGGCTTGGCGGTCGGCCTGATCGTGACCTTGCTGTCGCTGTTCTTCACCCATCTGCAGGTGCATCACCTGGGAGTGACCATACTGGTGGTGGTGCTCACGGCGACGATCTTTTCGCTGCTGGGTTTCATCAACGCAGTGTTTGCGCGCAACTTCGATGACATCTCCATCATCCCGACATTCGTGCTAACGCCACTCACCTACCTGGGTGGGGTGTTCTACTCGATCTCCCTGCTGCCACCGTTCTGGCAGACCGTGTCCCTGGCGAACCCGGTCTTGCACATGGTCAATGCGTTTCGCTATGGCATTCTTGGGGTTTCGGACATCAAGATCAGTGTCGCGATTTCCTTTATGTTGATGGCGACTGTGGTGCTTTATGTGGGGTGCGCGCGGTTGTTGGTCAGTGGGCGGGGGATGAGGACTTAGTAAGACCGCATGCGGGTGTAGGGTTGGGGGGTAGGGATATATCCGTTTCTGCGGTCACGGCGGCTGACGGTTTCGCCCTGACGGCGACTTACTTTCTTTCAAACGCCCCGGAATGCCGGCCCAGAAGAAAGTAAGCAAAGAACGCTGGCCCCACCACTTGGCACCTCGCCTAGGCGAGGTGTTCCCTCTCTCCGGCATTGCTCCGTGGGCCCGCCACGAAGGGCCATCCATGGCCCCGTGCGGCTATCCCGGCCTCCATGCCGGGATGCCCACTGCGCAATGCCTGCGTTCGGCCATCGTGGTTGATGGGGCGCTGAGATCAAGATCAAGATCAAAAGCCAAATCAAAAGCCAAAACCAAAGCACAGCGATCTAACTGAAGCTCGCGATGAGGCCAGCCCAGACGACCTAAAACCTGTGGCGAGGGAGCTTGCTCCCGCTCGGCTGCGCAGCAGTCGTAAAACCAGGCAATGCGGTTTTACCTGAAATAATGCAGGGGCCTGCTTCGCAGGCCAGCGGGAGCAAGCTCCCTCGCCACAGGGGGAAAGGTAGGGTTTGAGTGTTGGGGTGAGGAAAAGTCCGCTATCGCGAGCAAGCTTTGCTCCCACAAGGAATCGCAGTCAGTCGCCCAAACCAGTTCGACTACCAGGCCGCATCGCTTTTGATTTGGCTTTTGATCTGCAGCGCCCCATCAACCACGAGTGGTGGGGCGAGCCTTTTTTGCTTACTTTTTTTGGCGTCTGAAAAAAAGTGAGCCGCCGTAAGGTCGGAACCCTAAGCCGCCGTGACCGCAGCAACGGATATTCACCCCCCCATCCTCCCCAAAGAAACCAGCCGAAACTAATAATCCCAGCAAGCCTCCGCGCATCTCACATCCGACTTTTCCTACGCCGCTTCCACTGCCGCGCCACCCACCAGCGCCAGTAACTCATGGTGACGAAATAGGCGAGGGCGCCAAGCACCAGCCCAGTCACCACCGACCCCAGCAGAAACGGCTGCCACAACGTGGACAATTGGCCGCTGATCCATTCCCACGTCAACGCTTCGGGCAGCGTACGGGCCGGCACGTCCATCAGCCAGGCGCCCGTCTGGTAGGTGCAGAAGAACACCGCCGGCATGGTGATCGGATTGGTCAGCCAGACCAGGCTCACGGCGATCGGCAGGTTGCCGCGTACCGTGATGGCCAGTGCGGCGGCCAGCAGCATTTGCAAGGGAATTGGCAGGAACGCGGCAAACAGGCCAACGGCCATCGCCCGGGCGACTGAGTGGCGGTTGAGGTGCCAGAGGTTGGGATCGTGCAGCAGGGTGCCGAGAAAACGTAAGGATTTGTGTTCCCGGATGCTCTCAGGGTCTGGCATGTAACGTTTGAATAAGCGCCGGGGCATAAGGCTTCTCGGTCGGTTCAACGCAGTAAGGCCGCAAGTATGTCCGGATTCTACGGCGGGCAGATTCAGACTTTGTGACAATTGATAACGCCCGCAGTGCCGCAGGCCGTCTATGCCTGAAGAGAGAACTCTCAAGGACGGGTTATGCGCACAGGGTTGATCGCGCTTGCACTGGGGCTATTGGCCCCGGTTTTTTTTCCGGCACTGCCGCCGTTGTGGCTGATGGCCGCCATGTCGCTGCTGGCGCTGATGGCGTTGCCGTTTCGAACCTATCCGCTGGGTTTTTTCCTGCTGGGCGTGGCGTGGGCTTGCCTGTCGGCACAGTGGGCGCTGGATGATCGGCTGCCCGCCGTGCTGGACGGAGAAACCCGCTGGGTCGAAGGGCGCGTCGTCGGTTTGCCGCAACAGGGCGATGGCGTGGTGCGCTTTGAGCTGGCCGATGCCCAATCGCGCCGCACCCGGCTGCCCTCGATGATGCGCCTGGCCTGGTTCGGTGGTCCGTCGGTCAGCAGCGGCGAGCGCTGGCGCTTGGCGGTGAAGCTCAAGCGCCCCGCCGGGCTGCTGAACCCGGATGGCTTTGATCATGAGGCCTGGCTGTTGAGTCGGGGCATCGGCGCGACCGGCTCGGTCAAGGCGGGTTATCTCCTGCAACCGGCCCGGGGGGCGTGGCGTGATGGGATGCGGCAGGCGCTGGCCAGCGTCGATGCCCAAGGCCGTTCCGGTGCGCTGGCGGCATTGGTGCTGGGCGACGGCACCGGTTTGAGTCGGGCGGACTGGCAAGTGTTGCAGGACACCGGCACGGTTCATCTACTGGTGATTTCCGGGCAACACATCGGCCTGCTTGCCGGCCTGGTGTACCTGTTGGTGGCCGGTGCGGCGCGCCATGGCCTGTGGCCGACGAACCTGGCGTGGTTGCCCTGGGCGTGTGCGCTGGCCTTCACCGCGGCCCTGGGCTACGGCTTGCTGGCAGGGTTCGAGGTGCCGGTACGACGGGCCTGCGCCATGATCGGGCTGGTGTTGCTGTGGCGCTTGCGCTTCCGACAGGCGGACCCGTGGTGGGCATGGTTGCTGGCCTTGGTGGGCGTGCTGTTGTTCGATCCGCTGGCCAGTTTGCGACCGGGGTTCTGGTTATCGTTTGCCGCCGTCGCTGTGCTGATGTTCACCTTCGGCGGACGGCTGGGGCCCTGGCGCTGGTGGCAGACCTGGACCCGGGCACAGTGGCTGGTGGCGGTCGGGCTGTGCCCGTTGCTGTTGATACTGGGTTTGCCGATCAGCCTCAGTGGGCCGCTGGTGAACTTGCTGGCGGTGCCTTGGATCAGCCTGCTGGTGTTGCCTCTGGCGCTGCTGGGCACCGTGTCGTTGCCGGTGCCGTTCGTGGGGGAAGGGCTGCTGTGGATTGCCGGCGGTTTGCTTGACCTGCTGTTCAAGGGGCTGACCCTGGTTGCGGGGTGGATGCCGGCCTGGATACCCGCCTCGATCCCCTTGTGGACCTGGCTGCTGGCCGCCTTCGGTGCGTTTCTGTTGCTATTGCCCAAGGGCGTGCCGCTGCGCCTGCTGGGGTGGCCGATGTTGCTGCTGATGGTCGTTCCGCCCAGGGAAGAGGTGCCGCAAGGGCAAGCTGAAATCTGGCAGTTGGACGTCGGCCAAGGGCTGGCGGTGCTGGTGCGGACCCGGCGTCATAGCTTGCTCTACGACGCCGGGCCGCGCTTTGGCGACGCCGATGTGGGCGCGCGCGTCGTGCTCCCCACCCTGCACAAGCTTGGCGTGCGTGGACTGGATGTGATGCTGCTCAGCCATGCCGACGCCGATCACGCCGGCGGTGCCCAGGCCGTGCGCAACGGATTGCCGACGGCGCGGATCGTCAGCGGCGATCCCGCCGGGCTGCCCGACGAGCTGCAGGCCGGGCCTTGTGACAGTGGCGAGCGCTGGGAATGGGACGGGGTCAGGTTCACGCTGTGGCGATGGGCGTCTGCCCGCGAAAGCAACCAGAAATCCTGTGTCTTGCTGGTGGAGGCCGGCGGTGAGCGCGTGCTGCTGACCGGCGACATCGACACCCACGCCGAGCGCGCCTTGCTCGACAGTCCCCTGGTGGTGCCGGTCCAGTGGCTGGCGGCTCCTCACCACGGCAGTCGTAGCTCATCGTCCATGGCCTTGCTGGCGGGGCTTGCGCCTCACTCGGTGTTGATTTCCCGCGGGCGCGGCAATGCGTTCGGCCATCCCCATCCGCAAGTACTGGCCCGGTATCGGCGCTCCGGCATGGCCATCTACGACAGCGCCGAGCAGGGCGCCATTCGTCTGCAACTGGGGGCCTTCGAGTCACCCCGCACCCAGGCCGGCCGGCGGCGTTACTGGCGCGACCCGCCGCCGGCCGGGCCGCCGCAAAGAAAGTGATCTGGCTCAACCGGTCGAGGCTTTGTACGAACCCTAGGACCTTACCGGCGGTCGGGTCTGCAAGGCGAGTCTGTGTGCTAAAGTGGCGCACTTTTTCAAGGGGGCAGTCACTGTGTGGGAATTGGTCAAATCCGGCGGTTGGATGATGTTGCCGATTATTCTGAGTTCCATCGCGGCGCTGGGTATCGTTGCCGAGCGTTTGTGGACCCTGCGAGCCAGTCGCGTGGCCCCGGAGCATCTCGTCGGGCAGGTCTGGGTCTGGATCAAGGACAAGCAACTGAACAAGGACAAGCTCAAGGAGCTGCGGGCCAGTTCGCCCCTGGGGGAAATCCTCGCTGCGGGGCTGGCAAACTCCAAGCACGGTCGCGAGATCATGAAGGAGTGCATCGAGGAAGCCGCCGCCCGGGTCATCCATGAACTGGAGCGCTACATCAATGCCCTGGGCACCATTGCCGCGATGTCTCCATTGCTGGGCCTGCTGGGGACGGTACTGGGGATGATCGACATTTTCAGCGCATTCACCAGCTCCGGCATGACCACCAACGCCGCTGTGTTGGCGGGGGGTATTTCCAAGGCCTTGATCACCACGGCCTCGGGCCTGATGGTGGGTATCCCGGCGGTATTCTTCCACCGGTTCCTGCAGCGTCGCATCGACGAACTGGTGGTCGGCATGGAGCAGGAAGCCATCAAGCTGGTCGAGGTGGTGCAGGGTGACCGTGACGTGGACCTGGCCGGGAGCAAGAAGTGAAGTTCCGCCGCAAGCCACGGGAAACCATCGACATCAACCTCGCGTCGCTGATCGACGTGGTGTTCATCCTGTTGCTGTTTTTCGTCGTGACCACCACGTTCACCCGGGAAACCCAGCTCAAGGTTGAATTGCCGCAAGCCGTCAGCGGTTCACCGGCCGAAGACCAGCAACTCAAGAACCTGGAAATCACCATCAGCGCCGAAGGGGCGTTCTCGGTGAACAACCAATTGCTGCCCAAGAGCGACCTGGCGAGCCTGATCGAGGCCTTGCAGCAGGAGTCCGGCGGCGATACCAATCTGCCGCTGTCCATCAGCGCCGATGGCAAGACGCCTCATCAATCCGTGATCACCGCCATGGACGCGGCCGGCAAGCTCGGCTTCAGCCATTTGCGCATGACCACGGTCGAGGCGGCGCCGGCACCCTGATGGCCATGTCCGATCGATTGCTTGCCGCGTGGTATGACGGGCACCCAGCCCTGACGCTGTTGCGCCCGCTGGAGTGGCTGTACCGGCGGGTGGTGGTCGGCAAGCGTGAGCGCTTCCTGGCCGGTGAAGGGGCCATCTACCAGCCTGCGGTGCCGTTGGTGGTGGTCGGCAATATCACGGTCGGTGGCACCGGCAAGACGCCGCTGATCCTGTGGATGATCCAGCACTGCCAACACAGCGGCTTGCGGGTCGGGGTGGTCAGCCGGGGCTATGGCGCCAAGCCGCCGCAACTGCCGTGGCGGGTCGAGGCCGAGCAGGGCGCGGACGTCGCGGGCGACGAGCCGCTACTGATCGTCCAGCGCACCGGTGTGCCATTGATGATCGATCCCGATCGCAGCCGCGCGGTCCAGGCGTTGCTGGCGGCCGAGCCGCTGGACCTGATCCTGTCCGATGACGGCATGCAGCATTATCGGCTGGCCCGGGACCTCGAGCTGGTGCTGATCGACAGCGCCCGCGGCCTGGGCAACCGGCGCTGCCTGCCGGCCGGCCCGTTGCGCGAGCCCGTCGAGCGCCTGCAATCGGTCGACGCGGTGCTGTACAACGGTGCCCGCGCCGACCGCGACGATGGCTTCGCCTTCGAGCTGCGCCCCACCGCCCTGGTGAACCTGGCCAGTGGCGAGCGACGCCCTCTTGACCATTTTCCACCCGACCAGGCCGTACACGCCGTGGCTGGCATCGGCAATCCTGGGCGTTTCTTCAAGACCCTCGAAACGCTACACTGGCGGCCAATCCCGCACGCGTTTGCCGACCACGCCGAATACAGTGCCCAGACCTTGAATTTCATGCCGCCGCTGCCGGTGATCATGACGGAGAAGGACGCGGTCAAATGCCGTGCCTTCGCCGCGCCCGACTGGTGGTACCTGGCAGTGGATGCAGCGCCATCGCCGGCCTTCGTGGCCTGGTTCGATACGCAATTGATGCGCCTGCTGCCGGATCGGCTTTTGCCTTAACTCTTTTTACCCAGGGGAATTTCATGGACACCAAACTGCTCGATATCCTGGCCTGCCCGGTCTGCAAAGGCCCGCTCAAGCTCAGCGCCGACAAGACCGAGTTGATCAGCAAGGGGGCCGGCCTGGCCTACCCGATTCGCGACGGCATCCCGGTGATGCTCGAAAGCGAAGCCCGCACCCTGACCACCGACGAGCGCCTGGATAAATGACCGCGGCCTTTACCGTTGTCATTCCGTCGCGTTTCGCCTCGACGCGTTTGCCCGGCAAGCCGTTGCTGTCGATCGCTGGCAAGCCGATGATCCAGCATGTGTGGGAACAGGCCTGCAAGAGCAGCGCCCAGCGCGTGGTGGTGGCGACCGACGATGCGCGCATCGTCGAGGCTTGCAAAGGTTTCGGCGCCGAAGTGGTCCTGACCCGCGAAGACCATAACTCCGGCACCGATCGCCTGGCCGAGGTAGCCGAAAAACTCGGCCTGGCCCCTGACGCCATCGTCGTCAATGTGCAGGGCGACGAACCGTTGATCCCGCCCAGCGTGATCGACCAGGTCGCCGCGAATTTGGCGGCCCACACCGAAGCGCGCATGGCCACCCTGGCCGAGCCGATCGAGGATGTGCAAACCCTGTTCAATCCCAACGTGGTCAAGGTGGTCAGTGACCTCAATGGCCTGGCGCTGACCTTCAGCCGCGCGACGTTGCCCTGGGCCCGGGACGCATTTGCCCAGGACCGCGACGTGTTGCCCCAAGGCGTGCCGTATCGCCGTCACATTGGCATCTACGCCTACCGCGCCGGTTTCCTCCAGGACTTCGTCGCCTGGGGCCCGTGCTGGCTGGAAAACACCGAATCCCTGGAACAGTTGCGAGCCTTGTGGCACGGCGTGCGGATCCACGTCGCCGATGCGCTGATTGCACCGCCGACCGGCGTCGACACGCCTGAAGACCTCGAGCGCGTCCGTCGCCTGCTGGAGGCTTGATGCGGGTTCTGTTCGTCTGCCTCGGCAACATCTGCCGCTCGCCCACCGCCGAAGGCATCTTGCGTCATAAGTTGCGCGAGGCCGGGTTGGCCGAACAGGTGGAAGTCGCTTCCGCCGGCACCGGTGACTGGCACGTCGGCAAGGCCCCGGACAAGCGCAGCCAGGCCGCGGCCCTGAGGCGCGGCTACGACTTGTCGGCCCAGCGCGCCCGGCAGGTGTCGCGCGCTGATTTCGCCACCTACGACCTGATCCTGGCCATGGACGGCAACAATCTGCGCAATCTCAAGGCGCTGCAACCGGCCGATGGCCGGGCCGAGCTGGACCTGTTCCTGCGCCGCTACGAAGCTGAACTCGACGATGTGCCGGACCCGTACTACGACGGCGAGCAGGGTTTCGAACACGTGCTGGACCTGATCGAGCGCGCCACGGATCGTCTGGTGATCGAATTGAAGGGGCGGTTATGACCTTGCAAGTACAGGCGGGCGTCAGCCTCAAGCCCTTCAACAGCTTCGGCGTGGACGTCCGCGCCCGCTTGTTCGCCGAAGCCCATGACGACGGCGATGTACGCCAGGCGCTGGCCTATGCCCGCGAGCATGACGTGCCGCTGCTGGTGATCGGTGGCGGCAGCAACCTGCTGCTGACCGGCGACATCGATGCGTTGGTGCTGCGCATGGCCAGCCGGGGGATCCGTCTGCTCAGCGACGACGGCGAGCGGGTGGTGATCGAAGCCGAGGCCGGGGAACCGTGGCACCCATTCGTCCAGCACACGCTGGCGCAAGGGTGGTCGGGCCTGGAGAACCTCAGCCTGATCCCCGGGACCGTCGGCGCGGCGCCGATGCAGAACATCGGCGCCTACGGCGTGGAGATCAAGGACGTTTTCGTCGGCCTCACCGCGCTGGATCGCCAGACCGGTGAGCTGCGCGAGTTCAGCCTCGACGAGTGCCGTTTCGCCTACCGCGACAGCCTGTTCAAGCAGCAAACGGGTCGCTGGCTGATCCTGCGGGTGCGTTTCGCCCTCAGTCGTGTCGCACACCTGCAACTGGAATACGGCCCGGTCCGCCAACGGCTGACTGAACAAGGCATCGACCAGGCAACGCCCATGGACGTGAGCCGGGCGATTTGCAGCATCCGCAGCGAAAAACTCCCCGACCCGGCCGTACTGGGCAACGCGGGCAGCTTCTTCAAGAACCCGCTGGTAGCGGCCAGCCACGTGGCCCACCTCAAGCAGCAATACCCTGACCTGGTGGCTTATCCACAGCCCGAAGGACAGATGAAAATCGCCGCCGGCTGGCTGATCGAACGGGCCGGTTGGAAGGGCTTTCGCGAGGGGGACGCCGGGGTGCATGCATTGCAGGCATTGGTGCTGGTCAACTACGGCAGCGCCACCGGCCCGCAATTGCTGGATTTGGCCTTGCGCATTCAGAAAGATATCGCCGAACGGTTCCAGGTTGAGCTGGAGATGGAGCCGAATCGGTATTGAGCAATCGGCGATGTCGTACGGGCATCGCCGATTGTGCTCCAAGGCAAGTTGGTGATTGAGATTTTGAAGGCAATCGGCACACCGTTCTCTTTGAGCGTGGGATGACCTTTGGCAATTCACCTATGGTCCGGCACCTGGCCGGCACATCATCCATAAAGCCTCCATTCAACCTTTTCTTCGCCCACCGTGATTCGATCCGGCAGGAGGAAACGGCGGTGGTGATGACGCACGTTCAGCAGCGGCATGATCTGGCCCTGTTCGAAGCGCCGGGGCGCGCCGGTGTAGTCGCTGGCCTTCCAGTAACCGGTTTGCGGGCAAGGCTGGCCGCTGTGGCATGTCGGTGCGGAGGAGTAGTCCGCCCGGATGAAGTTCGGGGAGGCGGGCGTGGACCGGCCGGTTTCCGGCTCCAGGCGCTTGGCTTCGGCCAGCTTGCGGATCAGCGCTTCGCTGGGCTTTGGCGGCGGGACGTTGGCCAGGCGGGCTTCGAGCCATTGCAGCTTGCCGTCCCACTCGGGTAACTCGGCGGGTGGCAAGGGGAGGATGTCGTTGATTTCGGGGACGGAGGGGTTGGCGTAGGAGTAGCCGCCTAGCACGTCGCTAATCTGCTCATATCGCTGAGCGCGCTCAAGGTCTTCCGGTTGCCCTAGGTAACGCAATCTATCGGAGGGTAATGGGTTACGAAAAACATGGCTCAGTTTGAAAGCCGAAGTGCTATCGCCACCGGCGACACCCAGTTGAAAGGCTTCGAGTGCTTCTTGGTAATGTCCGTCTATTAAAAAATCAACGCCAAGCGCCCTTGCCGCATCGCCATGTCCCTGTTCAGCCGCACAGCGGCGCATCTGTCGTGCCACGTCCGGGGCAATCCTGATGGGCGCCAGTTTTTCTGCCACCTCGTACTGGGCCAGTGCACTGCCCTCGTCGGCCGCCTTGCGGAAATAGCGCAGGGCCATGTACGGGTCATCCTTCAACCCCGCCGCTCCCTGTTGCAGGAGGATCCCGACGAAGTAATAGCCCGTCGCCACGCCCGCGTCGATCAGGGCCTGGCTCAGACGCAATTGCTCGGCGCCGCGCACCTGGAACCGACCGCGCATGCCGCCATTCTGCAGGTTGATGTTGGCTTTGTAGTGGCCATTTTCGGCGGCGATGCGGTACAACCGCTCGATCTCGCCGTCCACGGTTTGGTCCTGCTTGAGCAGGTTGTTCTTTTGCAGCCAACGGGCGTACTGGAACAGCACATCGGCGTCTTCTGGCGCCGGGGGAATCTGTTCGTGGGCACAGGTAAACGCCAGGTTGGCCTTGATCTGGGTGAGCGGTGGCATGTAAGGGGCCTTTTTCAGGTAGGTCGAGGAGCTGCGACCGTCGCAGGCGGTTAGCAGCAGGCAGGGCAACAGGAAGAGCGTGCGCCAGTGCATCAGTCGAGATTGCTTAGAGTGGCTTTTTTGTAGCTGAACTCAACGAGGGAAGCCTCAGGTGCTTTTTCATCCGATCGTAGTTTTTTGTTCCCGTCGATGATCTCCTGCCAAACCTTGAACGCCTTCCCCGCATCATCCTGCGAGCCCTTTTCATCCGTATGCAGCCCCCACAACCGCCGCCGCAACGCCTGGGTCACGCTCGCCCATTCGTGGGCAATGTTCAGTTCGCTGTCCACCTGCATGCTGCGGGTGTTGATGTTGGCCGAGCCGTGGGTGGTGAAGACGTCGTCGACGATCATCAGCTTGGAGTGGATGTACACCGGCATCCAGGGTTTGCCCGCCAGCGAATCGGGGGCCACCAGCGAGCAGACATGCACTTTCAGGCCGGGTATTTCCTCCGGCATTACGGCGTCATCCATGATCTTGCGGGCCTTGCGATTGAACTCGTACTCCCATTTCGCCAGTTCCCATTTGCCCAGCGGGTCATGCCGCTCGGGGGGGCGGGGCTGGGGTGGCATCTGGCGTTCCAGTTCCTTGATGCGCCGCACTTTGGTCACGCTCTGGATGGTGTCGGCACGCCCCAGGCTTTCGAGCATGCGCTGGGTGTTCAGGCTGCCGGCGCCGACGCCGTCTTCGGTGTCGTTGGTGACCACGAACAGGTGCAGGTCGCCGTGCAGGCCGGGGTCGCGACCGGCCTTGGTCAGCGTGGCGGCGACTTTTTTGATGAACTCGGACAGTGGCGGCCAGCGGAAATACTGGTTCTCGATGTAGATGAACTGGGTCGCGTTATTGATGGCCTTGAAGTAGAGGTGCTCGATATCGCGCTTGCCCGCCTGGGGCTGGGTGCGCAGGATCTGCGCCATCTGCCCTTTGCCCAGGGGGTAGAGCTGTTTCCCCACTTCCAAGGACTGGCGTGAGGCGAGCAGGTCTTCACCGGTTTCCTTGCGCCAGGCGCTGGCGAAGTTGTGGTGCAGGTGTTCCAGGACCGGTCCGCTGACCTGGCAGGAGATGTCCTGGCGCGGGGTGTCGCCGCGCGGGCCACGGTCGGGGGCGGGTTTGCTGTCCTTGGAACGGTTCAGGGCCGAATGCTCGTCGGTGTCCCAATATTCGTCGAGCATGTTGTGGCCCATGACGAAGCCGACCGCACGGTCCGGCAGTTCGTAGTCCACCAGGACACTTTTCTGGTGATGGGTGGCCGTCAGCCGCAGCGTTTGGCGCATGCGGGTGCTGATTTCGCTGTCGAGGCTTTCATATTTCACCCAGTGGGCGATCTCGCCTCGTTCATCCAGATCGAAACCGCGACTGACGAACACCGGCAGTTTGCCGGGGATGCGTTGCGCGGCTTCGTGGTCCGCGACCGCGCAGGTCGCGAACCACTGGCGATCCAAGGCATACTGCTCTTCGGTGGAGGGCTGGAGCTTGCGGTCCCAGAGGCGGATCCTGCCTTTGCCGGGCAAGTTGGACTCACCGGCAAAGCCTGCGGTGTTGAATGGCATCTCCCACCCCAGCAGCCGCACCTCGACGCCTTCGCGGGCCTTGGTCATGAGCAGGTCGCCAATGCACGGCGCTTTGCCGTCGCGGATGAAATACATCGACGGCTGAAAGCCCCAGCAGACGATGTCGATGCTCTTTTGGGCTGCGGCGATGGCTTCGTGCACGGCCTTGAAGGTTTCTTCACCGTTGACCAGCGGTTGATAACTGGCCGGCACGGGGTGGTATTCGGTGTTGTGCACGTACCAGGGCGGGGTGCAAATGGCTTCCTCGGTGTGCTGGAAAGCGACGGGCACCACAATGTTCGATGAGATCACTGAGTTTGTTCCTTGTGGTTGAGGTCGTTCATCAGGGCGGCATACAGCGCACGGTGGTCTGTATGCGTCGCGGGTGCATTCACTTCGGCATCGGTCTGTGAGCGATGGTTATGCAAGCCACGGTTGGCCAGGTGCGCCTGCTCGGCATTGCGGTACTCGGTGGGTATCGGCAGTTGGTAAGTCACGCCGTTGGCCATCACCATTTGGTAGTCCCGGGTGATGGTCTGATGGTCGATCAGCAGTTGCCCACTGTCGTCGAGCACTCCTTGCTGGAGTGGCACGCCATCGGCCATGAGCGTGTAAGGCATCCCCGCCCAACCGTTACTCAATGCGTTGGGCGATTGGGGCAGGCGCAGACGCAGCGGTTGTTTGGACAAGCGCTGCGGGTAGTCCGGGTGTGCGGCCTTCATGCCGGTAGCGCCTGGCACATATGCGAAATTCGCTGACTTGACGACGAAATCCCCCGCAGTCCCCGACTCGAGGCCCCCCATATCCAGCGTGATGTAGCTACCCCCCGCGTTCAGGGTGATTTTTTTCTTCGCCACGATGCGGATCTCGTCTTCGGTACTGGTGATCTCCAGCCCATGACGTGCCATCAGTTCCAGCTTGTCGTTCTGCGCCTGGATGCTGATCGGCCCGTGGTTGGCGATCAGCTTGAGACCCAGCTTGCGCACGAACAGGCTCACCCCCTGGCCCACGCCGATGAACAGGCGCTTGGCTACACTGATGTCGGCTGCGCCCCCGGCGTTGAGCATCAGGTTGCGTTGCGCCGCCAGTTGCAGGTGCTTGCCGCTGGTGAGGGCGATGCCTTGCGGGGCGCTGAGCAGCAGGACTGAGGATTTGAGTTGATCCAGGTCCTGTCGCAGCAGTTGCAGTTGTGCGGCGACATCCGCCGACTCGGCATTGGCGGCCTGGGCGTCATCGGAAAGGCTCTTCAACTGCTCGCCGGCCTGCTGCAGTCGGTCGATGGCGTTGCTCATGTCAAGGACCGGACCTTGAGCCTTGACCTGCTCATCCGCACTGATAAACACCCCCTTGCCACCCCGAATCGCCCCCCAGCCATCGCTGCGCAGTTCAAACCCTTCGCCGCGTTTTTTCTTCTCGGCATCCACCAGATGCCCCAGGTTCAACTGGCTCTTGCCGCTGTGCTCGGTGCTGAGCTTGATGTGTTCCTGCCCACGGGTGTCGTCCATTCGCAGTTTGTTGTTGCTCGGGGTGCGCAGCACGTTGCGGCGTTCGTTGCGTGCGGTGACCAGGTCGGGGTGGTCGCTGTCGTGCAGGGCGTGGGCGATGTAGGGACGGTCCGGGTCGCCCTGTTCGAACGCGACGGCCACTTCGGTGCCGGCCAGCAGGGGGAAATGCAAGCCGTAGGTGTCGCCGCCGTAGGGTCGGGCCAGGCGCAGCCAGAGGCTGGCTTGGCCGGGTTTCCAGGTGTCGCGGTCGAACAGGAAGCGCACGCGGTAGCGGCCTTCGAAATCGAGGTCGGTGTAGGGGGCGTTGGCTTCCGGGTGGCTGATGCGGGCCGGGAGGGTGCCGCTGATGCAGGGTTTGGGCGGCAGCGGTGGGCGGAAGCACACCGTTTCCGAATAGGGAATGGCCTGGAAGGTGGCGATGAAACTGCGGTCGCGGGCCGCCTCGGTGCGCAGGCCGACAATCACCGCGTCGGGCTCGAAGGCCTGGGGCGCGCCGCCGGTGATTTCCAGCCTCTGGCCCGGCGCCAAGGTCGCGCTGCTGGTGGTGCCGTGCAGGTGGGTCTGCGCGTTGAGGTAGCGCTCGTGGCGCAGGCGCGCGTAGAAAAAGCCGCTTTCGCTTTGCAGGTCTTCGTCCTGGTCGTAGCGGTCGCCCAGCTCCCGGTAGGGTTCGGCGTAGTGATAGGCCTCGCCGTAGGTACTCTTGGCGCCGCGGGTCTGGTCGACCTCGCCGTCCAGGAAAGCGTGGGCATCGCGGTAGTGATAGGCCCGAAAATCAATGTGCTGCTCCACCACCTGATGGGCCGTTTGCAGGTTCCAGGCCGCGTCCTGCCCCTGGCCGGCAAACCCCGACGGCGAGCGACACGGCAATGTAACGTTGCGTTGGTAATGGCGTTGGTCGTCGTGGAAGTGCACCACGTCGAAGTTCACCCGCTCGTGGCTGACGAAGCGATACCAGATGCCGACCTCGGCCAGCAGGCGGTCGATGAAGGCCAGGTCACTTTCGTCGTACTGCATGACCTGCTCGCGCCGGGGGTACTCGCGTACCAGCTTGAAGTGGAAGTGGTAGCCCTCGAAGTCGTGGCGCGTGCGCAGGATGTGCTCGACGATCTGCGGCACCGACTGGTGCTGGTAAATCCGAAACTGCTTGCCCCGCCCCAGCAGCGCGAAACGCGGTTGCAGAGTGATTTCATAGCGCGCTTCATCCTTGGAGCCGGACAGGCGCTTGAACCCGGTGACCACGCCATGGAAGGTGCGCAGCGGTTTGATCTCCGGCGGCTTGAAGCCCTTGGGCGTCGGCGGTGGCGGCAGGGGGTAGAGGCAAAAATCCGCGTCCTGGTTGAGCAGGTCGGTGGCCGCCAGGTCGCGCTCGGTGCAGGTGAACTCCACACGGTAGAGGTAGGGCCGGCTCAGGTGCTCGTCACCCTCGAAGGCCAGGACGTCGAGTCGAGCGTCGAGTTTGTAGACCTCCAGGGTGTGGCGGCTGTGGTCGAAGAAGGTGCGCACGTTCATGTTCATTCGGCGTCCTCCGTGGCAACGCCTTGCGTTGCATCCGGGCTAGCATCGCCGCCTAACATTGTTGAAAACATTCCTTGTTACTCCAGCCGGGCGAACATGGGACAAGCAAATTTCCCCATGGTCGGGTTTGCGTTTTTTTGGCGGATTAGCGTGTGAGAGTTTCAGCGGAGAGTTCCATTTTTTGGCGTAGGTAATTTGCCCGTCTGGAGACGTTTCAGACGCGTCCTATAACGAAATTGCGAGTTTCTTAGGAGCGGTCCTACGCAAAGACCGGTTTATTCCCGTTCGGTCGATCCGCCGCCTTGGGCGAAGTTGGTGTGGGCTGGCGGGGGTGGTGTGTCTGGTGCTGCGTATTCGGCAGGGTTTGGGGCCGCTTTGCGGCCCAGCGGGAGCAAGCTCCCTCGCCACGGGGTTGTTGGCGGTCTTAGGTGAACAGCATCGGGGGGTCGAATTCAGTAAAAGGGCGCGGCACGGTCCTGGGCAGATCATTTATGCAGGATTGTGCAGGGCGTTTTGCCAGGTCCTGGGTTAATTTATTCCCCTTGAGGGCCCGGTGCAGACGCCTGCTGGCGTGTGCATAAGAGAGCCTGATCAGCCTGAGCCAGTCTGCGCATCGACCTGTCACCCAAGCGGCAGATGGCTCGACCCCATCACTCGAACACTGTGCGGGCGTGCCCATGATTACCCTGAAACTCAATGGAAAAGACCATCAACTGGATGTGACCGAGGACATGCCGCTGTTGTGGGCGATCCGCGATGTGGCGGGTTACAACGGCACCAAGTTCGGCTGCGGCATGGGCCTGTGCGGCGCGTGCACCATCCACATCGACGGCGCGCCGGCGCGCAGTTGCATCACGCCGATCGGTTCGGTGAAAGGGCAGGACATCAGCACCATCGACGGGCTTCACGCCGACCCGGTCGGGCAAGTCGTGCAGCAGGCCTGGCTCGATACGGCCGTGGCCCAGTGCGGTTACTGCCAGGGTGGGCAGATCATGTCGGCCACCGCTTTGCTCAAGAGCAATCCCAATCCGAGCGACGAGCAGATCGAGGAGGCGATGGTTGGCAACATTTGTCGTTGCGGCACCTACAACCGCATCAAGACCGCCATCCGCCAGGCCTCCACCCACCTGAAGGAGGCCAAGGCATGAGCCGCTTGCCCAATGATTTTGTGCTGAGCAACCTCAGTCGTCGTGGCTTTCTCAAAGGCGCGAGTGCGACCGGTGTGTTGGTATTGGCCGCCAGTTGGGGCCTGCCGGATGCGTTCGCCGAGGAGAAAAAATTCGGGGCCGAGGGCATGCCCCACGGCGCGGTCGATGATCCGAAGGTCTACGTGAGCATTGCCGCCGATGGCAGTGTGACGGTGATCTGCAACCGTTCGGAAATGGGCCAGGGCGTGCGCACCAGCCTGAGCATGGTGGTGGCCGACGAACTGGAGGCCGACTGGGTGCAGGTCAAGGTGCGCCAGGCACCGGCCGACGAGGCGCGTTTCGGTAACCAGGACACCGACGGCTCGCGCAGCATGCGCCATTGGTACGAACCAATGCGCCGTTGCGGCGCCGCTGCCCGGACCATGCTGGAACAGGCCGCCGCAGCGCAGTGGCAGGTTCCGGTCACTGAATGCCGGGCCCAGTTGCACAAAGTGCTGCACCAGCCTTCCGGTCGCGAGCTGGGCTACGGCGCGTTGGCCGCTGCCGCCAGTGCCTTGCCGGTGCCGGCGCGGGACAGCCTGCGCCTCAAGCAGCCTTCGGAGTTTCGCTACATCGGCAAGGAAGCCACCCGTGCCATCGACGGCGCGGATATCGTCAATGGCCGTGCGGTGTTCGGTGCCGATGTGCATTTCGACGGCATGCTCTATGCCGTCGTGGCACGTCCGCCGGTCTATGGCGGCAAGGTCAAGACCGTGGACAGCAGCGCGGCGTTGAAAGTACCGGGCGTGGTCAAGGTGGTGTCGATCGAAGGGCGTCCGCTGCCGTCCAAATTCCAACCGTTGGGTGGCGTTGCCGTGGTGGCGAAGAACACCTGGGCGGCGATCAAGGGCCGCGAAGCGCTGAAAATCGAGTGGGACGACGGCCCGAATGCCGGTTATGACTCTATTGCCTATCGCAAGGAGTTGGAAGCGGCCGCCCTCAAGCCTGGAAAAGTCGTGCGCAGCAGCGGCGACGTCGACGACGCCCTGGCCAAGGCCGACTCGACCCTGGAGGCTTCGTATTACCTGCCGCACTTGTCCCAATCCCCCATGGAGCCGATGGTGGCCGTCGCCCGGTTCAAGGATGGCCAGTGCGAAGCCTGGGCGCCGAGCCAGGCGCCGCAGGTGACTCGCGAGCGCATCGCCGAACGCCTGGGCATCCCTTTCGACAAGGTCACGGTGAACATCACGCTGTTGGGGGGCGGTTTCGGACGCAAGTCCAAACCCGATTTCGTCCTTGAAGCGGCGGTGCTGGCCAAGGAGTTTCCAGGCCAGGCCGTGCGGGTGCAATGGACCCGCGAGGACGATATCCACCATTCGTATTTCCACACCGTGTCGGCCGAGTACCTGAAGGCAGGACTGAGCCAGGATGGCATGCCATCCGGTTGGCTGCACCGCACCGTGGCCCCGAGCATCACGGCTTTGTTCGCCCCGGGCATGACCCACGAAGCGCCGTTCGAAGTGGGCATGGGCGTGACCAACATGGCCTACGCGATTCCCAACCTGCGCCTGGAAAACCCGGAAGCGGTGGCCCATGCGCGCGTCGGTTGGTACCGCTCGGTGTCGAACATTCCCCACGGGTTCGCGATCCAGAGTTTCATTGACGAATTGGCCCACAAGGCTGGCCAGGATCCGCTGAAGTACCAGATCAAGTTGCTGGGGCCGGACCGCAAGATCGATCCACGGACCTTGAGCGAGGAATGGAACTACGGTGAGTCCCCCGAGCGTTATCCGATCGATACCGCGCGGATCCGCACGGTGCTGGAAACCGCCGCGAAGGCCGCCGGTTGGGGCCGCGATCTGCCCAAGGGGCGTGGCCTGGGATTGGCGGTGCATTACAGTTTCGTGACCTACGTCGCCGCTGTGATCGAAGTGGAGGTCAAGGACGACGGCACGGTAATCGTGCACAAGGCGGACATCGCCGTGGATTGCGGCCCGCAGATCAACCCCGAGCGCATTCGCTCCCAGTTCGAAGGCGCCTGCGTCATGGGCCTGGGCAATGCGATGGTGGGGGAGATCAGCTTCAAGGACGGCAAGGTCCAGCAGGACAACTTCCACATGTATGAAGTAGCGCGCATGTCCCTGGCACCCAAGGAGGTGGCGGTGCATCTGGTCACGCCACCGGGCGAGGTGCCGTTGGGCGGTGTCGGCGAGCCGGGCGTGCCGCCGATTGCGCCGGCGCTGTGCAACGCGATTTTCGCCGCCACCGGCAAACGCATCCGTGACCTGCCTGTGCGTTATCAGTTGCAGGGCTGGCAGCAGGCCAAGGCCTGATGGACAGTGTTGATCTGAACGTCCTGCGCAGCGTGCTCGAGTGGCGCCGCGCCGGGCAGCGTGTGGTGTTGTTCACCGTGGTCCAGACCTGGGGCTCCGCGCCAAGACCGCCCGGGGCGATGCTGGCCCTGCGCGAAGATGGCGTGGTGATGGGGTCGGTGTCGGGCGGTTGTGTCGAGGATGACCTGATCGCCCGGCTGCACGACGGCCGCATTCCGGTGGACGGTCCGCCGGTGCAACTGATCACCTACGGCGTCACCCGCGAGGAGGCGGCGCGCTTCGGCCTGCCGTGTGGCGGCACTCTGCGCCTGACCGAGGAGCGCGTGGGCGATCCGCATTGGGTCGCTCATCTGCTGGAGCGCTGCGAAGCCCATGAAATCGTCGCCCGTGAACTGACGGTCGCCAGCGGCCAAGTGGTTTTGACACCCGCCAGCAAGACCGATGCTTTAGTGTTCGATGGGCAGGTTTTGCGGGCGATTTATGGTCCACGCTGGCGGCTTTTGCTGATCGGTGCCGGGCAGCTGTCGCGCTACGTGGCGGAGATGGCCCGGCTGCTGGATTTCGAAGTGCTGATTTGCGATCCGCGCAAGGAGTTCGTCTACGGCTGGGAAGAGCAGCAGGGTCGCTTCGTCTCGGGCATGCCTGACGAAGCGGTGTTGAGCATCCAGACCGACGAGCGTACGGCGATTGTCGCCTTGACCCACGATCCGCGCCTGGACGACATGGCGCTGCTCACGGCTCTGGACTCCAAGGCGTTTTATGTCGGCGCCCTGGGCTCGCAGGTCAACAGCCGCAAGCGGCGGGACAACCTGGCTCAGTTAGGCTTGTCCGCAAGCGCCATTGAACGCCTGCACGGGCCGATCGGTCTGCATATAGGCAGCCACACGCCGGCGGAGATTGCCTTGTCACTGCTGGCGGAAATCGTGGCGATCAAGAATGGCGTCGAACTGCGGCAGAAAAAGCCGCTGTAAACGCGGCAAGGAGGGCACATGGCAGATTCGATAGGCGTGATCATCCTGGCGGCTGGCGCGGGCAGCCGTTTTCGCCAGGTGGCAGGCCCGGACAAGGATAAATTGCTGGCCGACTGCACAGGGCGTGACGGTGCCGTGCGATCCGTGATCGAGCAGGTGCTGGTGAACTTGCCGGCCACTCTGGAAAAACGCGTGCTGGTGACGAGCCCGGATCGCCCCCAGGCTATTCGCATGGCCCAGGCCTATGGATGCGAGTTCGTGGAACTGGACTCGCCCGGACTGGGCGACAGCATCGCCGCCGGTGTGCAGGCATGTGCGGAGCTTGATGGCTGGCTGATGGTGCTGGGTGATATGCCATTTATCCTGCCGTCGAGCATCGAGCGCGTCGTGGCGGGGATTCGCGAGGATGGCATCAGCGTGCCGGTGCTGGCCGGTGAATATGGGCATCCTGTGGGCTTCGGTCGTGAGTTTGGGCCGAAACTGATGGCGCTGACGGGGGACCGTGGTGCCAAGGTGCTGTTTGCCGGGGCGAGGGTGGTCGAGGTGGCCGTGGACGATCCCGGCGTAACCTGGGATATCGATGTGCCCGAGGCGCTGACGTTCAAATAACAGCGGCTGCACAGTTCCTTTGAATGCCGGCAGTTCTGTGGTTACCACCCATCCCACAGGTTGATGGGTGCTTGGCTGTAATGCTGTGGTCGTTCCGACAGTGCAGTGGATAACTTGGAGGCATAAAAAAGCCCCGCCTGGCATCACCAAGCGGGGCTTTTCATTGAGCGATGGAATCAGGCGTGAGGTTTAGGCTCGTGCTCTTTTTCCAAGACTTCAGTGTGGCGCGGTGCGATTTCTTCAGCAGCTTGCTGAGGTTCTTCGATCACCGGAGCCGATTCGCTCGGGGCTTCAGCGACCGGGGCAGGGGCTGCCTCGGCGACTTCTTCCACGACCGGAGCTGGCTCGGCAGCAGGCGCTTGAGCAGCAGCGGCCGCCGTTTGTTCGGCTTCCTTCTGCAGACGCTCGGCTTCACGCTTGCGACGACGCACTTCACGCGGATCGTTCGGCGCACGGCCGTTCGAGGTCAGGGTGCTGGCAGGTGCAGGCTCTTGCGCAGGTGCTTCGGCAACCACGGCTGCTTCGACCGCTGGAGCCGCTACGACCACTTCGGGCTCGGCCGCTTTCACGGGCTCTGGAGCCGGCTCCGGCTCGACAACCGGGGCCGGTGCAGCGGGCTCCGCAGTCCAGTTGAACGCCGTCTGCTCTTCACGGGTTGGCGCTGCTGCCTTGTCCTCGGCCGGTGCTTCGACGACCGGTTCGGCGGCAACCACGGCTGCCTCGACGACCGGTGCAGGCTCGGCGGCGGCTTCTGGCTGGGTTTCGCGGACCGGTGCCAGTTCCACTTCTGGCGACGCGGTGGCTTCTACCGGGGCGGTGGCTTCGACAACAGGTGCTTCAACCGGGGCGTTTTCCACCGCAGCGGTGGCGCGTTCGGCTTGCTCGTGAGCCTGGGCTTCGGCCGGGGCGCTGATCACGCTGCTGGCAACGGCTTCAGTCACGGCCAGGCCAGCGGCCAGGTCCCCAGCGGTTGGCGCTTCACCGTTCTCGGTGGATTCGGACTCTTCCGAACCTTCGATCACGTTGCCGTTGGCGTCGCGTTGGCGCTCACGACGGTTGCTGCGACGACGCTGACCACGGGAGCGGCGGCGTGGACGATCGCCTTCGGCGTTCTCCTGGCCGTCTTCCGGCAGTTGCTCCTCGGCATTGAGCACTTCTTCTTCGCTGGCAGCGGCAGGAGCCTGTTCGGCGCGTGGTTGACGCTCTTCACGTGGCGGACGCGGTGCACGCTCTTCACGAGGCGGGCGAGCCGGACGCTCTTCAGCGGTGGCGGCAACGGCAGCAACCGCAGCAACGGTCGGGGCGGCATCCAGTGGTTCGCGCAGTTCGCGAACACGCTCTTCACGCTCGCCGCGAGGCTTGCGATCTTCACGCGGTGCACGAGGCTGGCGTTCTTCACGCGGCGGACGCGGTGCACGTTCTTCGCGGGCTACGGCTGGCGCTTCCTCGCGGGCTTCACGAGGCTGGCGTTCTTCACGCGGCTCACGTGGCGCACGTTCTTCACGCGGTGCGCGTTCCTCGCGAGGCTTGCGCTCTTCGTCGCGACGACCGTTGCGGTTGCGGGTCTGCTGGCGACCGTTGCGGCGTTCTTCGTTGCGGGCCGGGCGCTCGGTAGCGGCAGGCTTGGCGACGACGACCGGAGCGACAGGCTCTTCCTTGGTAGCGAACAGGCTGACCAGGGACTTCACCAGGCCTTTGAACAGGCTCGGCTCAGGCGCGGCGACCGGTGCAGGTGCCGGTGCGACGACTTCGGTCGGAACCGGAGCGTTGGCACGGGCCGGGGCGGTCTTGACCGCGGCTTCCTGGCGAACCAGAGTGCGGGTCGCGGCCGCTGGCTGGACTTCTTCCACTTCGGCAGCGGCAGCAGCGATTTCGTAGCTGGACTGGTTGTTGTGGGCTTCCGGGCTGTCGTCGCGCAGGCGCTGCACTTCGAAGTGCGGCGTCTCCAGGTGATCGTTCGGCAGGATCACGATACGGGCGCGGGTGCGCAGTTCGATCTTGGTGATCGAGTTGCGTTTTTCGTTGAGCAGGAACGCGGCCACCGGGATCGGCACTTGGGCACGGACTTCGGCGGTGCGGTCTTTCAGGGCTTCTTCTTCGATCAGGCGCAGGATCGCCAGGGACAGCGACTCGACGTCACGGATGATGCCGGTGCCGTTGCAACGTGGGCAGACGATGCCGCTGCTTTCACCCAGGGATGGGCGCAGGCGTTGACGGGACATTTCCAGCAGGCCGAAGCGCGAGATACGGCCGACTTGTACGCGGGCGCGGTCGGCTTCCAGGCACTCACGGACCTTTTCTTCCACGGCGCGCTGGTTCTTGGCCGGGGTCATGTCGATGAAGTCGATGACGATCAGGCCGCCGATGTCGCGCAGGCGCAACTGACGGGCGATTTCCTCGGCTGCTTCAAGGTTGGTCTGCAGGGCGGTTTCTTCGATGTCGCTGCCTTTGGTGGCGCGGGCCGAGTTGATGTCGATGGACACCAGGGCTTCGGTCGGATCGATGACGATGGAGCCGCCCGACGGCAGTTCGACGACGCGCTGGAAGGCGGTTTCGATCTGGCTTTCGATCTGGAAGCGGTTGAACAGCGGGACGCTGTCTTCGTAGAGCTTGATCTTGCTGGCGTACTGCGGCATCACCTGGCGAATGAAGGTCAGGGCTTCATCCTGGGCTTCGACGCTGTCGATCAGCACTTCGCCGATGTCCTGGCGCAGGTAGTCGCGGATGGCGCGGATGATCACGTTGCTTTCCTGATAGATCAGGAACGGCGCGGAGCGATCCAGCGAGGCTTCTTTGATGGCGGTCCACAGCTGCAGCAGGTAGTCGAGGTCCCACTGCATTTCTTCGCTGCTGCGACCAAGGCCGGCGGTGCGCACGATCAGGCCCATGTCGGCAGGTGCGACCAGGCCATTGAGGGCTTCGCGCAACTCGTTGCGCTCTTCGCCTTCGATGCGGCGGGAGATACCACCGGCACGCGGGTTGTTCGGCATCAGGACCAGGTAACGACCGGCCAGGCTGATGAAGGTGGTCAGGGCTGCGCCCTTGTTGCCACGTTCTTCTTTTTCGACCTGAACGATGACTTCCTGGCCTTCGCTCAGGACTTCCTTGATGTTGACGCGGCCTTCGGGAGCTTTCTTGAAGTACTCGCGGGAGATTTCCTTGAGGGGCAGGAAGCCATGGCGCTCGGAGCCGAAATCGACAAAGGCAGCCTCGAGGCTTGGTTCGATACGAGTAATCCGGCCTTTATAGATGTTGGCCTTCTTCTGCTCGCGTGCACCGGATTCGATATCCAGGTCGTAGAGGCGCTGGCCGTCTACCAGTGCAACACGCAACTCTTCGGGTTGAGTTGCGTTAATCAGCATTCTTTTCATGTAGTACCGTCGGTTTCCGGGCTGCCGGAAACGGCGTTCGGCACACACGACTTCTCACGGTCGGTGTCAGGTGCGTCATGGAAGTGGCTGGGCCATTCCAGTGTCCAGCGAGTTCGATCCAAGGATGGCGAAGTCGCGACGGACGCGTCCTGCTTGCTGGTACTCAAGCACTCAGTCAGGAGGAGGAATCAACCGACGCTGTGGACGATATGAAGCGTCTAAATACAAGCCTAGGCGTTATACCCTGGTGCTACACAGTCCGACGGTTGTACATCTCCACCCTACACGTATCCCTGATAATTCGGGTGCTGCCGCGCGCAGAATCCGCAGCGGGTTGGCATTTACCGTGAGCTCCGAAGGGGGAGGTCACGCATCATGGCTAATTCGGGCGTTGTTTCCGAAGCTCTCGCTCGGGGTCGTCTGCAACTGACTGCACTTTGTGAACTGGCCGTGAATGTGGCGCGCAAGGCGAGTCAGAACTCTGCTTTGCGGCGTATTTCAGGCCTCATGTCACCTGCGCTCGTTACACCTGCAAACTCTGCCGTTACGTAGCAAAAGCCCCGTAGGACGGCCTCTCGTCCTCGTGAATTGCGTTGGCCAGGGCCGGTTTTTCACCGTTGGTCCGCTGTCCAGCCACTTTTGGCGGCGTTCGCGACTATAGCAGCAATGATTAAGTGCTTCAATTCCATAAAAAATTGTTATGATCGCCGCCATGACAACTACTGCCCCTTCGACCCCTGGCGTTCAACTGCTCGAGGTCTCGCCGGAATATGCCGGCCAACGAATCGATAATTTCCTGCTGGCCCGGCTCAAAGGCGTGCCCAAGACCTTGATTTACCGCATTTTGCGTAAAGGCGAAGTGCGGGTGAACAAAGGTCGGATAAAGCCCGAATACAAGCTCCAGGCCGGTGATGTCGTGCGCGTACCGCCGGTTCGCGTGCCTGAGCGTGATGAGCCGGTGCCTGTCGCCCAAGGCCTGCTGCAGCGCCTCGAAGCGTCGATTGTCTATGAAGACAAAGCCCTGATCGTGATCAACAAGCCCGCGGGCATTGCGGTTCACGGTGGCAGCGGTCTGAATTTTGGCGTGATCGAAGCCTTTCGTCAGTTGCGTCCGGATGCCAAGGAGCTGGAACTGGTCCATCGCCTCGATCGCGACACCTCGGGCCTGCTGATGATTGCCAAGAAGCGCAGCATGTTGCGTCATCTGCACGAGCAATTGCGTGGCGATGGCGTCGACAAGCGCTACATGGCGTTGGTGCGCGGTCGTTGGGAAACCTCCGTCAAGCAGGTCCGTGCGCCGCTGCTCAAGAGCAACCTGCGTTCCGGCGAACGCATGGTCGAGGTCAACGAGGAGGGCAAGGAGGCGCTGACAATCTTCAAGGTGCTGCGCCGCTTCGGCGACTTCGCCACCCTGGTGGAGGCCAAGCCGGTGACGGGGCGTACCCACCAGATCCGTGTCCACACCCTGCACGCCGGGCATTGCATTGCCGGTGACAGCAAGTACGGCGATGACGATTTCACCAAGGAAATCCGCGAGCTGGGCGGCAAGCGCCTGTTTCTCCACGCCTACATGCTCACCGTGCCGCTGCCCGATGGTGGCGAGCTGAAATTGCAGGCCCCTGTGGATGACATGTGGTCCAAGACCGTGGAGCGGTTGAGTGCATCCTGACTACAAGCTGCTGATCTTCGATTGGGATGGGACCCTGGCGAATTCCGTGGGTCGGATCGTGGAGGCGATGCATGTCGCTTCGGACCGCATGGGGTTCGCCCGGTGCGACGATCTTGCAGTGAAGGGCATCATCGGTCTTGGGCTGCCGGAAGCCATCCGCAGCCTCTATCCGGAAATCGACGATGGGGCACTGGTGGAGTTTCGTCAGCACTACGCTGATCGCTACATTGCACTGGACGCCGAGCCCTCTCCGTTGTTCGAGGGAGTGGCCGGTACCCTGCAAGCCCTGCGTGCCGAGGGGTATCGCCTGGCAGTTGCCACCGGCAAGGCTCGGCGCGGGCTGGATCGCGTGCTCAAGTCCCATGGTTGGGCCGACTACTTCGATATCACCCGCGCCGCGGACGAAACCGCCAGCAAGCCGCATCCGTTGATGCTGGAGCAGATTCTTGCGTACTGCGACATGCGGCCGGAGCAGGCCTTGATGGTCGGCGATTCCTCGTTCGACCTGCAGATGGCGCGCAATGCGGGCATGGGGTCGGTGGCTGTCAGCTACGGCGCGCAGTCGATCGAGATGCTGCGAGCATTCGAGCCGCAGCTGGCTATTGATCATTTTCCTGAGTTGCACGCCTGGCTGAGCGGGCGTACCGATTAAGTTTTACTGGAGATGCAGGCATGACCGATGAATGGAAGGCGCCGGCCAAGGCGAGCGCGCAAAGCGGTGATGACAAGAGCTGGAAGCTGTTGGAAAAGACCTTGCTGGCCGGTGTGCAGGAGCAGCGTCGCTCTCGCCGTTGGGGCATCTTCTTCAAGTCGCTGACGTTTGTTTATCTTTTTATTGCCCTGGTGCTGTTCACGCCGCTGATGAGCGTAGAAAAGCGTGCCGTGAGCGGGGCGGCCTACACCGCATTGATCACTATCGACGGCATGATTGCCGACAAGGAACCGGCCAGCGCCGACAACATCGTGACCAGCTTGCGGGCCGCTTTCGAAGACCCGAAGGTCAAGGGCGTGGTGCTGCGCATCAACAGCCCTGGCGGTAGTCCGGTGCAGTCGGGGTACGTTTACGACGAAATCGTCCGGTTGCGTGGGTTGAACCCGGAGATCAAGGTCTACGCGGTCATTTCCGACCTCGGGGCCTCCGGCGCCTACTACATTGCCAGCGCGGCGGACCAGATCTATGCCGACAAGGCCAGTTTGGTGGGTTCCATTGGTGTAACGGCGACCGGTTATGGTTTTGTCGGGACAATGGATAAGCTGGGTGTGGAGCGTCGGGTGTACACCTCGGGTGAGCATAAGTCGTTCCTGGATCCGTTCCAGCCACAGAAACCTGAAGAGACCGCATTTTGGCAGGGCGTGCTCGACACGACTCACCAGCAGTTCATTGCCAGCGTCAAGAAGGGGCGTGGAGAGCGGTTGAAGGATAAGGATCATCCGGAATTGTTCTCCGGGCTGGTCTGGTCGGGCGAGCAGGCATTGTCGCTGGGCCTGATCGACGGGCTGGGCAGTGCCAGTTCGGTGGCGCGCGATGTGATTGGTCAGAAGGACCTGGTGGATTTCACGGTGGAAGAGTCGCCGTTTGATCGCTTCTCGAAAAAGCTGGGCGCCAGTGTTGCCGAGCATTTGGCGATGTGGATGGGGTTCCAGGGGCCGGCGTTGCGCTAGCTCATTGGTTTCGCGATTTTTTGTGGCGAGGGGATTCGCAGGTGAGGGGCAAGCCTGTGGGAGCAAAGCTTGCTCGCGATAAACGATAATGCGGCTAACCTGCGCTATCGCGGTGCCTGCATCGCGGGCAAGCCTTGCTCCCACACATTAATTCCCTCGCCATAAGCTGGGCAGCCGTGCTCGGGTACGGCCTTCAGGGGATTTGCACGCCTTCGGCCTGCAACATATCCACAAGGCGAATCAGCGGCAGGCCAATCAGGCTGGTGGCGTCCGGGCCCTCGGTGCTCTGGAACAGGCTCACACCCAATCCTTCGGCCTTGAAGCTGCCGGCGCAATCATAGGGCTGTTCTGCCCGAAGGTAGCGCTCGACGCGCTCGGGATCCAGTGTGCGCATATTGACCGTGAACGGAACGCAGTCGACCTGGCAGGCGCCGGTCTGGCTGTTGAGCAGCGCCAGGCCTGTCAGGAACGTGACTTTGGCGCCGCTGGCCGCCAGCAGTTGTTCGCGGGCGTTCTCGAAGGTGTGAGGCTTGCCCAGGATGCGTTCGCCGAGCACGGCGACCTGGTCCGAGCCGATGATCAGGTGTGCCGGATGGCTGTCGGCCAGCGCCTGGGCTTTCTCCTGGGCAAGGCGTTTTACCAGCGCCAGGGCGGGCTCGTCAGGGTGCCGGCTTTCGTCGATGTCGGGCGAGCTGCAGACGAACGGTAATCCCAGGCGGGAGAGCAATTCCCGTCGATAGGCTGAGCTTGAAGCGAGTAATAAAGGCAGCATAGACATCTCCAACAGGCAGGAGGGGATTCTATCGAGGCGTGCAAGTGACGGACAGGGCTGAATTTCCTTTGACATGGCCGGGGGCATCCCTATAATGCTGCGCCTATGTTGAATGACCCGATTCCACCTCACGTTGACCCGCGCAAATTGGCTGACCGTGGCGCCACCATCCAAGGTGAACTGCTGCTGGCCGATTTGAAGAGACTTTGCGACCCGCTTTCCGACGACGTCGGTACGGTCCAGGCCAAATTCGTTTTTGAACGAGATGAACGTAAATCTGTGGTGATCCACAGCTTTATCGACACTGAAGTCAAAATGGTTTGCCAGCGCTGTCTTGAGCTGGTCACCCTGCCGATCCACAGCGAATGCAGTTACGCCGTGGTGAAGGAGGGTGCGAATACCCAGTCGTTGCCGAAAGGTTATGACGTGCTGGAACTGGGCGAGGATCCATTGGATCTGCAGTCACTGATCGAGGAAGAGCTTCTGCTCGCCTTGCCCATTGTGCCTGCTCATCATCCGGAAGAATGCCAGCAGCCGGCGGGAGCAGATGAACCCGAACCGAGCGAGGACGAGGTAACGCGGTCCAACCCGTTCAGTGTATTGGCGCAGTTAAAGCGTGACCCAAACGTTTAGGAGTTAATCAATTATGGCTGTTCAGCAGAACAAAAAATCCCGCTCTGCCCGTGACATGCGCCGTTCGCACGACGCTCTCGAGGCTAGCACCCTGTCCGTAGAAAAGACCACCGGTGAAGTTCACCTGCGTCACCACGTATCGCCAGAAGGCGTATACCGTGGTCGTAAAGTGATCGACAAGGGCGCTGACGAGTAATCCTTGTCCGCTCAAGTCATCGCGATTGACGCAATGGGCGGGGACTTCGGTCCCCGCAGCATTGTTCAGGCCAGCCTTGCTTGTCTGAATGCTACGCCCTCGCTGCACCTGACCCTTGTCGGTCAACCCTCCCTCCTGGAAGAAATGCTCAGCGGCCAATCGGCTGTGGATCGCGCGCGCCTGTCCATTACCCCTGCGTCCGAAGTCATTGCCATGGACGAAAAGCCGGCCCAGGCCCTGCGTGGCAAGCCGGATGCCTCGATGCGTGTGGCTCTTGAGCTGCTGCGCGACGGCAAGGTCCAGGCGTGTGTCAGTGCGGGCAATACCGGTGCGCTGATGGCCTTGTCGCGCCATGTGCTCAAGACCCTGCCGGGTATCGATCGGCCGGCCATGGTGGCGGCGATCCCCACCCAGCGTGGCTTTTGCCAGTTGCTCGATCTCGGGGCCAATGTCGATTGCAGTGCCGAGCACTTGCTGCAATTTGCCGTGATGGGCTCGGTGGCGGCGGAAACCCTGGGTATTTCGCGCCCTCGTGTGGCGTTGCTGAACATCGGCACCGAAGACATCAAGGGTAACCAGCAGGTCAAGCTGGCGGCTACCTTGTTGCAGGGCGCGCGAGGGATCAACTACATCGGCTTCGTCGAGGGCGATGGCCTTTATCGGGGAGAGGCGGATGTGGTGGTGTGCGACGGTTTTGTCGGCAATATCCTGCTCAAGTCCAGCGAAGGCCTGGCAACCATGATCAGTGGGCGAATCGAGGCGCTGTTCAAGCGCAGCCTGGCTTCGCGTGCGGTCGGTGCCCTGGCGCTGCCATTGATGCGCAGGTTGCAGGCGGACCTGGCGCCGGCGCGGCACAACGGCGCGAGTTTCCTGGGCTTGCAAGGCATTGTCATCAAGAGTCATGGTTCGGCCGGCGTACAGGGCTTCCAGAGTGCGATCAACCGTGCGGTGATCGAAATCCAGGAAAACCTGCCCCAGCGCCTTCATGGTCGCCTCGAAGATTTGTTAACTTAGGCGTTTTCGCCTGACAATGCTTAAATGTGACCGGTCGGTTCAAGCCGCCATCCAACTGTCAGTTTTCTAGCGCCCCTCAGGGGCGTCAATTTTTGACGACAAGATCATTAGGGGCTTTGTTTTCATGTCTGCTTCCCTCGCATTCGTCTTTCCAGGACAGGGCTCGCAGTCCCTCGGCATGCTGGCCGAGCTGGGCGCGCAATACCCGCTGGTCCTCGAAACATTCAAAGAAGCTTCCGCTGCACTCGGCTATGACCTGTGGGCGCTGACCCAGCAGGGGCCGGAAGAGCAACTCAATCAAACCGACAAGACCCAGCCGGCCATCCTGACCGCCTCGATCGCGCTGTGGCGCCTGTGGCTGGCTGAAGGTGGTGCGCGCCCGGCGTTCGTTGCCGGGCATAGTCTGGGTGAATACAGCGCCCTCGTGGCCGCTGGCAGCCTGAGCCTGGGCGATGCGGTGAAGCTGGTGGAGCGTCGTGGCCAGTTGATGCAGGAGGCCGTTCCGGCCGGGCAGGGCGCCATGGCCGCGATCCTCGGCCTGGAAGATGCCGATGTACTGGCTGCGTGTGCCGAAGCGGCGCAAGGCGAAGTGGTCAGCGCCGTGAACTTCAACTCCCCGGGCCAAGTGGTAATTGCCGGTGCAAAGGCTGCGGTCGAGCGTGCGATCGAAGGTTGCAAGGCGCGGGGCGCCAAGCGCGCGATGCCGCTGCCGGTCAGCGTGCCGTCGCACTGCGAACTGATGCGTCCGGCGGCCGAGCGCTTTGCCGAGTCCATCGCCGCCATCGACTGGCAGGCGCCGCAGATCCCTGTGGTGCAGAACGTCAGCGCCGACGTGGCGCCGGATCTGCAGACCCTCAAGCGCGATCTGCTGGAACAACTCTACAAGCCGGTTCGCTGGGTCGAATCGGTACAGACCCTGGCGGCCAAGGGCGCGACCGAGCTGGTCGAATGCGGTCCTGGCAAGGTGCTGGCCGGTCTGAACAAACGCTGCGCCGAAGGCGTGTCGACTTCCAACCTCAATACCCCAGATGCTTTCGCTGCCGCCCGTGCAGCGCAGGCCTGAAACAGGAGAAGCTTGCATGAGTCTGCAAGGTAAAGTTGCACTGGTGACCGGTGCAAGCCGCGGCATCGGCCAGGCCATTGCCCTGGAATTGGGTCGTCAAGGCGCCATTGTCGTCGGTACCGCCACCTCCGCTTCGGGCGCTGAGCGTATCGCCGCGACCCTGAAGGAAAACGGCATCCAAGGCACTGGCCTGGAGCTGAACGTCACCAGCGACGAATCTGTTGCAGCGGTGTTGGCAAGCATCCAGGAGCAGTTCGGTGCGCCGGCGATCCTGGTCAATAATGCCGGTATCACCCGCGATAACCTGATGATGCGCATGAAAGATGACGAATGGTTCGACGTGGTCGATACCAACCTGAACAGTCTGTTCCGGCTGTCCAAGGGCGTTTTGCGTGGCATGACCAAGGCTCGTTGGGGTCGAATTATCAGTATCGGCTCGGTTGTGGGTGCCATGGGCAACGCAGGCCAAGTAAACTATGCTGCGGCAAAGGCCGGTCTGGAAGGTTTCAGCCGTGCACTGGCACGTGAAGTGGGTTCGCGCTCGATTACGGTAAACTCGGTAGCCCCGGGTTTCATCGACACCGACATGACTCGCGAACTGCCGGAAGCACAGCGCGAAGCCTTGCAAACGCAAATTCCGCTGGGTCGTCTGGGGCAAGCTCAAGAAATTGCCTCCGTGGTTGCTTTCCTTGCATCGGACGGTGCGGCATACGTGACCGGGGCTACAATCCCGGTGAACGGCGGGATGTACATGAGTTAAATGTGACGGATTGCTTCAAAAAAAATGTCATACGAGCTGTCTAAAATCCGTTATAAAGCTGCAATCAATTTATAGGCGGCGGGCCGCTGGGTTTGAGGAGTGAAGCTTTCGGTTGAAAAACCGAAAAGTTCTTCTATACACTTACCCACCGGCCAGCTGCCTGAATTTGTCCATTAGGAGTGAAAACAAGGTATGAGCACCATCGAAGAGCGCGTCAAGAAAATCGTTGCCGAGCAACTGGGCGTCAAAGAGGAAGAAGTGAAGAACGAGTCTTCCTTCGTTGAAGACCTGGGTGCCGACTCCCTTGACACCGTTGAGCTGGTGATGGCTCTGGAAGAGGAATTCGAAACCGAGATTCCTGACGAAGAAGCTGAAAAAATCACTACTGTTCAGCTCGCTATCGACTACGTAAATAGCCAGCAAGGCTAATCATTTTTAGTCGTCGCTAGCTGTCATGGAAAAACCGCACTGCCATCATGGCGTGCGGTTTTTTCTTTAGGCCTGATGCAAAGTCGTCATTTGAAAAAAGGAGAGTGCTGTGTCGCGTAGACGCGTCGTAGTCACCGGTATGGGTATGTTGTCGCCACTGGGCACCGATGTGCCAAGCAGTTGGCAGGGCATTCTGGCCGGCCGTAGTGGCATTGGTCTGATCGAGCACACCGACCTTTCCGCCTATTCCACCCGTTTTGGCGGCTCGGTAAAGGGTTTCAATGTCGAGGAATACTTGTCGGTCAAGGAAGCCCGCAAGCTTGACCTGTTCATCCAATACGGCTTGGCAGCCGGATTCCAGGCCGTGCGCAATGCCGGGCTGGAGGTCACCGATGCCAACCGTGAGCGCATCGGCGTGGCCATGGGTTCGGGTATTGGCGGACTGACCAATATCGAAGAAACCAGCCGCACGTTGCACGAGTCGGGGCCGCGACGGATTTCTCCGTTCTTTGTGCCGGGCTCGATCATCAATATGATTTCCGGTTTCCTGTCCATTCACCTGGGTGCGCAGGGACCTAACTACGCCATCGCCACGGCTTGCACCACCGGTACCCACTGTATCGGCATGGCGGCCCGCAACATCATGTACGACGAAGCCGACGTGATGATTGCCGGTGGCGCCGAAATGGCCGCTTGCGGCCTGGGCATGGGCGGCTTCGGCGCGTCTCGTGCGCTGTCCACCCGCAACGACGAGCCGACACGCGCCAGCCGACCATGGGACAAGGGCCGGGATGGCTTCGTATTGTCCGACGGTGCCGGTGCGCTGGTACTCGAGGAGCTGGAGCACGCCAAGGCCCGGGGTGCGACCATCTACGCCGAGCTGATCGGCTTTGGCACCAGTGGCGACGCTTATCACATGACGTCGCCACCGGCCGACGGTGCCGGTGCTGCCCGTTGCATCGCCAACGCCTTGCGTGACGCGAAAATCAACGGCGAGCAGGTGCAATACATCAACGCCCATGGCACGTCGACCCCGGCCGGTGACCTGGCCGAAGCCCAGGCGATCAAGACGGTGTTCGGCGAGCACGCCTACAAGCTGGCGATCAGCTCGACCAAGTCGATGACCGGGCACCTGTTGGGTGCTGCGGGTGCGGTGGAGGCGATCTTCAGTGTGCTGTCGATCAACAGCCAGGTTGCACCACCCACCATCAACCTCGACGAGCCGGACGAAGGCTGCGACCTGGATTTCGTGCCGCACACACCTCGTGGCATGGACATCGACGTGGTGTTGTCCAACTCCTTCGGCTTCGGCGGGACCAACGGCTCGCTGGTGTTCCGTCGGTTCGCCGGTTGATGGAGAGCTGGGTCGACGGTCAGCCGGCTGATGTTCTGTCGCTGAAGGACCGCGGCCTGGCTTATGGCGATGGGTTGTTTGAAACCATCGCCGTGCGCAATGGCATTCCGGTTCTGCTGGAGCGCCACTTGCAGCGCCTGGAACTGGGTTGCCAGCGGTTGGCGCTCAAGCTCGATCGGATCGAACTGAGCGCTGAGCTGGAGGCCTATGCCCGATGCCTGGGCGATGGCGTGCTGAAACTGATCGTGACCCGCGGCGACAGCCTGCGCGGCTATGCCGCCGATCCCAACGCCCCGGTCCGGCGCATCCTGCAAGGGAGCCCGTCGGCCGTTTATCCTGATGCCCATGCCGAGCACGGTGTGCGCCTGTTTCCCTGTACGACGCGTTTGTCCGAGCAGCCCTTGCTCGCTGGCCTCAAACACCTCAATCGTCTGGAACAAGTCCTGGCCCGTGCCGAGTGGCGCGATGGGGAGCACGCCGAGGGCTTGATGCTGGATACCTCCGGGCGGGTGATCGAAGGTGTGTTCAGCAACCTGTTCCTGGTGCGCAATGGCGTCCTGTTCACGGCGGACCTGAGCCGTTGTGGCGTGGCGGGGGTGATGCGTGCGGAATTATTGTTTCAAGCCGAGTCTCAAGGTATCGCCACGCAAATCACGGACATTGGCCTCGAACAGCTGCACCAGGCTGACGAAGTCTTTGTCTGCAACAGCGTTTATGGCGTGTGGCCAGTGCACGCATGTGGTTCGGCGCGCTGGTCGGTTGGGCCGCTCACCCGTAAACTGCAGACCCTTGCCCGCGTGCTATTGGATGTTTGATACGTGAGACGTAAATTCTTGCTGCTGCTGGAAACCGGACTGGTTCTGGCAGGGCTGTTGATGGGCGCTTCGGCCTGGAAGATTCATTCGGCGCTGCAACAGCCGCTGAACATTACCCAGGAAGAAATGCTGGATGTACCCAATGGAACCACTCCGACCGGAACCTTGAGGCGTCTCGAAACCGATGGCCTGATCAGGGATGCTTTCTGGCTGCGGATCTATTGGCGCTTCAACCTCGCCGATCAACCCTTGCAGTCCGGTGAGTATCGGATGATGCCCGGCATGACGATGGAGGGCCTGATCGGTCTCTGGAAGCGTGGAGAAGTGGTGCAGTACAGCGTTACGCTGGTGGAAGGTTGGAATTTCCGCCAGGTACGTGCCGCGCTGGCCAAGGATGAAAAACTCCAGCAGACCCTCTCCGGCCTGAGCGACAGCCAGGCAATGGATCGGCTCGGGCATTCCGGGGTCTTTCCCGAGGGCCGGTTCTTTCCGGACACCTATCGCTTCGTGCGCGGTACTTCGGATGTCGAAGTGCTGAAAAAAGCCTATGAACGACTCGAAGGCGTGCTGGCCAAGGAGTGGGAGCAGCGGGCCGCCGATGTACCCTACACCCAGCCCTATCAGGCGCTGATCATGGCATCGCTGGTGGAGAAGGAAACCGGCGTGCCGCAGGAGCGCGGGCAGATCGCTGGCGTGTTCGTGCGGCGCCTGCGCCTGGGCATGCTGCTGCAGACCGATCCCACGGTGATCTACGGCCTGGGTGAGCGCTACACCGGCAAACTCACCCGTGCGCACCTGAAGGAAGAAAACCCGTACAACACCTATATGGTCCCGGGTTTGCCGCCGACCCCCATCGCCATGGTGGGCCGCGAGTCCATTCATGCCGCGTTGAACCCGGCGCCGGGCGACAGCCTCTACTTCGTTGCCCGTGGTGATGGCAGCCACGTGTTCTCCGACGACCTGGATTCGCACAACAGCGCGGTGCGTGAGTACCAGCTCAAGCGCCGCGCCGATTATCGCTCCAGCCCGGCTCCGATTCCTGCGGCGTCGCCCGATACGGCCCCCGAATCGGTGCCACAGGAAGCGCCGCCACAGGAGCCGGATGCCGGCGAGCCGCCGAGCCCGCAATGACTTTGATTAAGGATCGCCTGTGACTGGCTTGTTTATAACGCTGGAAGGCCCTGAAGGCGCCGGCAAGAGCACCAACCGCGAATACCTGGCCGAACGCCTGCGCGCCACTGGCCTGGAAGTGGTGCTGACCCGCGAGCCGGGCGGTACGCCATTGGCCGAGCGGATTCGCGAGGTGTTGCTGGCGCCCATCGAAGAAACCATGAACCCTGACACCGAGCTGCTGCTGGTGTTCGCCGCCCGGGCACAGCACCTGGCCGAGGTGATCCGTCCGGCGCTGGCCCGTGGTGCCGTGGTGCTCTGCGATCGGTTCACCGATTCGACCTATGCCTATCAAGGTGGCGGACGGGGCTTGTCCCTGGAGCGCATCGCCGCGCTGGAGAGCTTCGTCCAGGGCGACCTGCGGCCCGACCTGACCCTGGTGTTCGATCTGCCGGTGGACGTCGGCCTGGCCCGCGCCAGTGCGCGGGGCCGGCTGGATCGTTTCGAGCTGGAAGGCCAGGACTTCTTCAATGCGGTGCGCAACGCCTTCCTGGCGCGAGCCAAGGCCGATCCGGCGCGTTACCTGCTGATTGACGCCGCTCAGCCGTTGGCCCAGGTCCAGCAGTCCCTGGACAGCCTGGTGCCGCGGTTGCTGGAGCGTGCCCGTGGCTGAAGCCTATCCCTGGCAGGACGGTCTCTGGCAGCAAATGGCCGGTCGTCCACGGCACGCCCATGCCTATCTTCTGCATGGCCCGGCGGGTATCGGCAAGCGAGCGCTGGCCGAGCGGTTGATGGCCAGCTTGCTGTGCCACAACCCAGGGAGCTTGAACGCCTGCGGTGAGTGCAAGTCCTGCCTGCTGCTCAAGGCGGGCAGTCATCCCGACAATTATGTGTTGGAGCCCGAGGAGGCGGACAAGGCGATCAAGGTCGACCAGGTCCGCGACCTGGTCAGTTTCGTGGTCCAGACCGCGCAGATGGGCGGGCGCAAAGTGGTATTGATCGAGCCGGTCGAGGCGATGAACATCAACGCCGCCAACGCCTTGCTCAAGAGCCTCGAAGAGCCTTCCGGCGACACGGTGCTGTTGCTGGTCAGCCACCAGCCGAGCCGATTGTTGCCGACCATCAAGAGCCGTTGCGTGCAACAGGCCTGCCCGTTGCCGAGCGAGGCGATGAGCCTGGAGTGGCTGGCCCAGGCCTTGCCCGACAGCACCGACGAAGAGCGCGCCGAATTGTTGACCCTCGCCGCCGGCTCGCCCCTGGCGGCCGTCAGTCTGCAGGTCCAGGGTGTGCGCGAACAGCGGGCCTTGGTGGTGGATGGGGTCAAGAAACTGCTCAAGCAGCAGCTATCCCCCACGCAGTTGGCCGAAGCCTGGAACGCCATCCCTTTGCTGTTGCTGTTCGACTGGTTCTGCGATTGGTCGAACCTGATCCTGCGTTACCAGCTCACCGAGGATGAGGGGGGGCTTGGCCTGGCCGACATGCGCAAGGTGATCCAGTACCTGGCGCAAAAGAGCAGCCGCGACAAAATCTTGAACATTCAGGACTGGATTCTTGCCCAACGCCAGAAGGTGCTGAGCAAGGCGAACCTCAACCGCGTGTTGCTGCTTGAGGCGCTGTTGGTGCAATGGGCGAGTTTGCCTGGTCGAAACTGACAGACACTGCCTAAACTCAGCGCAATCGCAGTTCAATTGCAGCGGAGGTCTGTATGAACGAACCCGTCAGCCCCGGTCCACGCAACGGCATCCTGTCCCTGGCCATCAAGGATAAATCGGTGCTTTACGCGGCCTACATGCCTTTCATCAAGAACGGTGGCCTGTTCATTCCCACCAACAAGAATTATCGCCTGGGCGATGAAGTGTTCATGCTGTTGAGCCTGATGGATGAGCCGGAGAAAATCCCGGTCGCCGGCAAGGTGATCTGGTTGACCCCCAAAGGGGCCCAGGGCAACCGGGCTGCCGGGGTCGGAGTGCAATTCAACGACGGCGACAATAGCGCCCGCAATCAAATCGAAACCCACTTGGCCGGATCCCTGAAGTCCGACCGTCCCACCCATACGATGTAGCCTGGCCCTTTATGCTTGTAGATTCCCATTGCCACCTTGATCGTCTTGACCTGGCTGCCCATGGCGGCTCCCTCGATGCCGCATTGGACGCGGCACGCCAGCGGGGCGTCGGACACTTCCTGTGCATCGGCGTCAGCGCCGACAACGCTGCCGACGTCAAGGCGCTGGCCGAGCGCTATGAGGACGTCGACTGTTCGGTCGGTGTCCATCCGCTGGACGTCCAGCCTGATGCCACGCCGGCTCTGGACTGGTTGCTGCATGAGCTTGACCATCCACGGGTGGTCGCCATTGGTGAAACCGGCCTGGACTATCACTACGAACCGGAGGCCGCCGACGTGCAGCAGGCGTCGTTTCGGCTGCACCTGGAGGCGGCGCGGCAGACCGGCAAGCCGGTGATCGTTCACACCCGGGGCGCTCGCGCCGACACCCTGGCATTGCTGCGTGACGCGGCGCTGCCCCAGGCCGGCGTGCTGCACTGTTTTACCGAGGACTGGGACATGGCCAAGGCGGCGCTGGACATGGGGTATTACATTTCCTTGTCCGGGATCGTCACCTTCCGCAACGCCGATGCCTTGCGCGACGTAGCCAGCAAAGTGCCGGCCGATCGGCTGTTGGTGGAAACCGATTCGCCGTACCTGGCGCCTGTTCCCTATCGCGGCAAGTCGAACCTTCCGCAATATGTCAGGGAAGTGGCGGAGTTCCTGGCGATGTTGCGGGGCGAGTCCTACGAGCGGTTTGCCGAACAGACCACGAAAAATTTTAAGCAATTGTTTCCGCTGGCCCATGTCCGTATGGAAAAGGCCTGAATTTCGTGCAAAAAAAACCCGGGTTCTGGGGGGTGAATCCGGGTTAAGACCATTAGGAGTAAAACAAAGGCACGCGGTCCATTGGTACCTTTATCAGCGCGTCACTTGGGGGAGATGTCGCGCCGACATTTGAAGTATTGATCAGTATGCGAACGCGTCCAGTCTGGGTGGGGGTGGTTTTTAAACAAATTTGGAATACGCTCGCTTCGGATAGGTTCTCACTGCCGGCAACGTCGGCCCCAGGCTGCCCCGGCAGGAAAAAACAAAAAACCAGGTACGCTGGATATTGTGAAGAACGACCGCCATGGACGGATGATCCGTGCATTTTTGCGTAAGTTAGGCATAATACCCGGCTTCGAATTTTGACCCTTCAGACCTTTTTCTTATGCACAAAGAACCTCGTAAGGTCCGTGAGTTTCGTCGCCGCGAGCAGGAAATTCTCGACACCGCGCTCAAGCTGTTCCTCGACCAGGGTGAAGACAGTGTCACCGTCGAGATGATTGCGGATGCCGTGGGTATCGGCAAAGGCACGATCTACAAACATTTCAAATCCAAGGCAGAAATCTACCTGCGCCTGATGCTCGACTACGAGCGCGACTTGAACGAGCTGCTGCATTCGGCCGATGTGGACAAGGACAAGGAGGCCCTGTCGCGGGCCTACTTCGAGTTCCGCATGCGCGACCCGCAGCGTTACCGCTTGTTCGACCGCCTGGAAGAGAAGGTGGTCAAGGGCAACCAGGTGCCGGAGATGGTCGAGGAGCTGCACAAGATCCGCGCCTCGAACTTCGAGCGCCTGACCCTGCTGATCAAGGGCCGCATCAGCGAAGGCAAGCTTGAAGACGTGCCACCGTATTTCCACTACTGCGCAGCCTGGGCCCTGGTACACGGCGCGGTGGCGCTGTATCACTCGCCCTTCTGGAGCAATGTCCTGGAAGACCAGGAAGGTTTCTTCCAATTCCTGATGGACATCGGTGTGCGCATGGGCAACAAGCGCAAGCGCGATACCGACGTTCCGAGCAGTTGAGGCATTCACCTGCCTGATTGCGTCATGTCCGCTTACATGGCGTAGTGCCCGAGGAATATACTCAGGCTTGGGTCTTGCGAAAACTTGAATTCTAAGTCAAGTTTCGCGAGGCCGAATCTTCTTCGCCGGAGTGTTCCATGATCGTTGACCGTCAAGGCAGGCGTTTCCGAAATCTGCGGATCAGCCTGACTTCAGCTTGCAACTATGCCTGTACCTACTGCGTGCCCGACGGCAAGCGGCTGGTGGCTGCACAGGATGAGCTGTCGGCGGAGGCCATGGCACGGGGCGTGGCGTATCTGATCGAGGCCGCCGGCATCGAGCGCCTACGCATCACCGGCGGCGAGCCGTTGGTCAGTCCAAAGCTCGAACCTTTCATGACCGCCGTGGGGCAGATGGGCCTGGAAGACATCAGCCTGACCACCAACGGTCAGTTGCTGGCGAAGAAACTGCCGCTGTTGGTGGATGCCGGCCTGCGGCGCATCAACGTTTCCCTCGACACGCTGGACCCCGCTGCGTTTCGCAGCATTGCGCGCGGGGGTGACCTGGCGACCGTGCTGGCCGGCATGGAGCAGGCCCGGGCGGCGGGCATGAAAATCAAGGTCAACATGGTGCCGCTGCGCGGGCAGAACCTGGACCAGGTGATGCCGCTGCTCGAGTACTGCCTGGAGCGTGGCTATGAGCTGCGCTTCATCGAATTGATGCGCATGGGCCACCTGGCCCGCGATTCGAATGCATTCCTGCAGCAATTTGTCAGCCTCCAGCAATTGCTTGGCCTGATTGGTGAGCAGTATGAGTACTTGCAGGCCGACGCACCGGTGGATGCCACGGCCGTGCGCTACGAAATCCCGGGACAGGGGCATTTCGGCGTGATCGCCAACGAAAGCGTACCGTTCTGCCGCACGTGCTCGCGGTTGCGCTTGTCGTCCACGGGCTGGTTGCATGGTTGCCTGTCGTCGAGTAACCGTCACTTTGTCGGCGATCTGTTGGACAAGCCCCGCCACCAGGCATTGCCTGCGCTGCAGCGCTTGCTGGTCAAGGCATTGGGGGACAAGCAGGAAGTGGCGTTCTCCGGCGGCGCGACGATCATGAAAATCATTGGCGGCTGACCGGACCTAGGTCCCCTGTGGCGAGGGAGCTTGCTCCCGCTGGCCGCGAAGCTGCCCCCTGAAGTATTAAAAACTTACGACTGCTTCGCAGCCGAGCGGGAGCAAGCTCCCTCGCCACAGAGGTATTCCAAGGCTGAACCCCCCCTCCATTCTGCGAGCTGGCGCAAAAGCTGCATCCCGAGGCCATTCGCCGGTTTTCCGACACCGGCCTCTGGAGGGTAGGATGCGTAGCCTGGTTTTGCTGCTGGCCGTTTTGGCGCTCGGTGGCTGCATGAACGTCAGCGATATGGGTGAGGGTGTTCGCTATCACATGAGCGACGCCGGCCTGCTGGACCATAGCGACAGCCGTCGTGTGAATAATCTGCGTATCCAGCCGGATTCGTTCATCTACATCGCTCAAGGGGCCTTCGCTCCACCCGGCGGTGCTTATCCGCGTCCCAACGTCGTGGCCGAAGAAGCTTTCAACGGCTTTATCGAATATTTCCCCATGGTCCGCCGCGCCCGTGTGCCCGAAGGCCTCGACCAGGCCATGGGTGAAGCCCGCGCCGCCGGTGCCCACTACCTGCTGTACACCCGCTTCGCCAAGGCCGATAACCGCATTGGCAACACCGATGAATGGCAGGACGAAGAGGCCTTGGATCGCCTGGGTGTCGACACCAGCGTCATTCAGATCATGTTGATCGAGACCAGCACCCAGTATTTGATTGATACTGCGCGGATCAAGAGTCGTGGCGGCCTGTTGACGCTGCACGACAAACAGCCGCAAGACCTCATCGCCACACCGCTGCGTGAGTACGCCCGCAGCCTGCTGGGGATGAGCGACGAATAGATAAGGAGTCACCATGAGTGGAGCGCAAAAAGCCAATGACTTGCTGGGGCAGATCCCCAAGACCAAAGGCCTGCCACCGGTCCACTTGTGGAATCCCGACTTCTGCGGCGACATCGACATGCGCATCGCCCGTGACGGCACCTGGTACTACCTGGGCACGCCCATCGGGCGCAAGCCGATGGTCAAGCTGTTCTCCACCATCATCCGCCGCGACGGCGATGATTATTTCCTGATCACCCCTGTGGAAAAAGTCGGCATCAAGGTCGACGATGCGCCGTTCGTGGCCGTTACCCTGGACGTCGAAGGGCAGGGGGAAGAGCAGTTGTTGCGCTTCACCACCAACGTCGAGGAAATCACCGAAGCCGGTACCGAACATCCGCTGCGGGTGGAGATCGATCCCCAGACCCAGGAGCCTGCGCCCTATGTCCATGTGCGCAGCAATCTTGAAGCCCTCATCCACCGCAATGTGTTCTATCAACTGGTGGAGTTGGCGGTCAGCCGTGAGATCGACGGCCAGCGTTGGTTGGGAGTGTGGAGCGGCGGCGAATTCTTCCCTATCGGCCTTGAGCCCTGAATCCTAAGTCCTGAGCACCGAGGTGCTGCAATCGCGAGCAGGCTCGCTCCCACATGAGAGATGTGGTGAGCGCAAATCTTGTGAACGCCTCGAATCAATTGTGGGAGCGAGCCTGCTCGCGATTGCGGCGGAACATCCAGCATCGGTATCAGCTGAGGTTAGCGAAAATTCAAATTGACACCCAATCATATGATGATTAGCGTGAGCCTCTATCGAGACGGGCTCACGGGGTGTTCATGTCCAGCAGTTTTCATGCATCGACTGTCGATTGGCTGGGTGGCTGGATCGCCGCTGGCCAGGTCAAGCCTGGGCAGACCATCAAGGTCGAGGCGGACCTGGGCCAGCAATTGGGCGTCAGTCGCACGGTGATTCGCGAGGCGATCAAGACCCTGGTGGCCAAGGGCATGCTGGAGGTCGGGCCGAAAGTCGGTACGCGGGTGTTGCCGGTGCGGCGCTGGAACCTGTTCGATCCCCAAGTGGTCGGCTGGTTGTCTCGCAGCGGCCTCCCGGAAAACTTTGTCGACGACCTGTTGGACTTGCGTCGGACCATCGAGCCGATGGCGGTGCGCTGGGCCTGTGAGCGGGCCACGGCTGAGCAAGTGCAGGCGATCCGCCTGGCTTACCATGCGCTGGAACGGGCCGTGGACAGCGGCGCCGATTACAACCGCGCCGACCAGTTTTTCCACGAGTGCATCCTTGCCGCCAGCCATAATCAATTCATCGAGCAAATGGTCCCGGCGCTGGGGGCGCTGCTGGCGGTGTCGTTCGAGGTGTCGGCCACCGACCCGGATGAACTGCGCCGCACCTTGCCCATCCACAAGGACATTGCCGACGCCATCGCCGCCCGTGACGCGGCGCGGGGCGTGTGGGCCTGCATGACCTTGATCGACAATGCCGACCTGGTCATAAAACGCTTTTACCCCGATGTCATGGCCAGCCGGACAGACGCCGCCAGCCAGACCGGGAACGGGAGAATGCAATGAAGTGGACTGCTGTGACGGAACACCGGGCCAAATTGGGCGAAGGACCGTTCTGGGACGCGCCGACCCAGGCGCTGTATTGGGTCGACATCGCCGGCAAACAGGCGCTGCGACTGATCGGCGCCAATGTGCAGATCTGGCAGATGCCCGAACATGTGTCCGCCTTTATCCCGACCCAGCAGGGCGATGCGCTGGTCACCTTGAGCAGCGGGGTCTACCGCCTGGACCTCGACTCGCCGGGGCTGGAGCCCCGGCTGACGTTGCTGTGCATGGCCGATCCCCAGCCGGGCAATCGGCCCAACGAAGCCCGTTGCGATGCGTTGGGCCAGCTTTGGCTCGGCACCATGCAGAACAACATCGGCGAGACGGGCGAAGACTTGCCCATCGAGCGACGGTCTGGAGGCCTGTTCCGCGTCGGCGGGGATGGCCGCGTCATGCCGCTGTTACGCGGGTTGGGCATCCCCAATACGTTGCTGTGGAGCCCCGACGGCACCACGGTGTATTTCGGCGACAGCCTCGATGGCACGCTGTACCGCCACTTTATCTACCCGGAAGGCAACCTGGCGCCTGCCGAGGTCTGGTTCGGTCCTCATCCGCGAGGCGGGCCGGACGGGTCGGCGATGGATGCCCGGGGCTATATCTGGAATGCCCGCTGGGACGGCAGTTGTCTGCTGCGATTGAACCCCGGCGGCCAGGTCGATCGGGTGATTGAACTGCCGGTGAGTCGCCCCACCAGTTGCGTGTTCGGTGGCGAGGACCTCAAGACGTTGTACATCACCAGTGCGGCGAGCCCGTTGGGCCATCCGCTGGACGGTGCGGTGCTGTCGATGCGAGTCGATATCCCGGGTGTGGCCTGCACACGGTTTGCGGGTTAAATCCCTAAATATGGGATGTAAATATATATATTGAGATTATTTGGCGGTCGGGTTTATAGTCGACTCCATTAGCAACATGCACTCACACTAAAAAAACAAGACAGGTGAAGTGATGCAGCAATCTTCCCTCGGGGCCCAGTCGCTGTCCTTGCCGCCAGTGCCCGATCCCCCGAAAGGCGAACGCCTGAAAAACAAGGTGGTATTGCTCACCGGTGCCGCCCAAGGCATTGGCGAGGCCATCGTCGCCGCTTTCGCCTGCCAGCAGGCGCGGCTGGTGATCAGCGATATCCAGGCCGACAAGGTCGAGAAAGTCGCCGCCCACTGGCGTGAACGAGGCGCCGATGTGCAGGCGCTGAAAGTCGATGTGGCGCAGCAGTCGGACTTGCAGGCCATGGCCCGTCGCGCCGTCGAGTTGCACGGTCGCATCGATGTGTTGGTGAACTGCGCGGGCGTCAATGTCTTCCGTGATCCACTGGAGATGACCGAAGAGGATTGGCGCCGTTGCTTCGCCATCGACCTGGACGGTGCCTGGTACGGCTGCAAGGCGGTACTGCCGCAGATGCTCGAGCAGGGCGTGGGCAACATCATCAACATTGCCTCGACCCATTCATCCCACATCATTCCCGGCTGTTTCCCTTACCCGGTGGCCAAGCATGGCCTGCTCGGGCTGACCCGTGCACTGGGCATCGAGTACGCGCCCAAGGGCATACGCGTCAACGCCATTGCGCCGGGCTATATCGAAACCCAACTGAACATCGACTACTGGAACGGTTTTGCCGATCCACAGGCCGAGCGCCAGCGTGCGCTGGATCTGCATCCGCCACGGCGCATCGGCCAGCCGATCGAAGTGGCCATGACGGCCGTGTTCCTGGCCAGCGATGAAGCGCCTTTCATCAATGCCTCTTGCATCACCCTCGATGGAGGACGCTCGGTCATGTATCACGACTGAATGTTCGCTGACTGCAGTGTGAAACTTTGCCTGCAATTCAATCATCATACGATATGACTATTTAGGCCTATGCTGTGTAGCAACTTGATTTGAACGCTCATCCTGCGCATTTCCATCGGTGGTGGAGCAGGGCCCGGGTCGTTTTGGCTTTCAATAAAAAAAACAAGGAGTCAACTATGAATCATCGTCGTGGGATCCGTTCCCTGTGCCGCGCCGCCCTGGCGGTTACCGCAGTCAGCCTCAGTTTCAGCGTGCTGGCGGCTGAAGAAGTGAAGATCGGTTTTCTGGTCAAGCAGGCCGAGGAACCCTGGTTCCAGACCGAATGGGCGTTCGCCGAGAAAGCGGGCAAGGACAAAGGCTTCAAGGTGATCAAGATCGCCGTGCCCGACGGCGAGAAGACCCTCTCGGCCATCGACAGCCTCGCCGCCAACGGTGCCAAGGGTTTCGTGATCTGCCCGCCGGACGTGTCCCTCGGCCCGGCCATCGTCGCCAAGGCCAAGCTCAATGACATGAAAGTGATCGCCGTCGATGACCGCTTCGTCGGTTCCGATGGCAAGTTCATGGAAGACGTGCCGTACCTGGGCATGGCCGCGTTCGAAGTGGGCCAGAAGCAGGGCGCCGCCATGGCCACGGAAGCGAAAAAGCGTGGCTGGGACTGGAAAGACACCTACGCGGTGATCAACACCTACAACGAATTGGACACCGGCAAGAAGCGCACTGACGGTTCGGTCGATGCCCTCAAGAAAGCCGGTTTCCCGGATGACCATATCCTCTACACCGCGCTCAAGACCCTCGACGTACCCGGCAGCATGGACGCCACCAACTCGGCCCTGGTGAAACTGCCAGGCGCTGCGAAAAACCTGATCATCGGCGGCATGAACGACAACACTGTGCTGGGCGGCGTGCGCGCCACCGAAGCGGCCGGGTTCAAGGCGGCCAACGTGATCGGCATCGGCATCAATGGCACCGACGCCATTGGCGAGCTGAAGAAACCTGACAGCGGCTTCTTCGGTTCGATGCTGCCAAGCCCGCACATCGAAGGCTACAAGACCGCCGAGATGATGTTCGAGTGGGTCACCACCGGCAAGGAACCGCCCAAGTACACCGCCATGGACGAAGTAACGCTGATCACCCGGGAGAACTTCAAGCAAGAGCTGGAAAAGATCGGCCTGTGGAACTGACGGTCGGTTGATTCAAGGGCGGCCCTGGCAACGGGGCCGCTTGATCTCTGTGAGTTCGAGGTGGTTATGCAAGCGCAGACAGCGACACAACAGCACAACATCGGCGGCAGCTTGCGGTTCAACGGGATCGGTAAATCCTTTCCCGGCGTGCAGGCGCTGGCCAATATCAGTTTCGTTGCGCATCCGGGGCAGGTCCATGCCCTGATGGGCGAGAACGGCGCGGGCAAGTCCACGTTGTTGAAGATCCTCGGGGGCGCGTACATCCCGAGCAGCGGTGAGTTGCAGATCGGCGAGCGGACGATGGATTTCAAATCCACCGCCGACAGCATCGCCAGCGGTGTGGCGGTGATTCACCAGGAACTGCACCTGGTGCCGGAAATGACCGTTGCCGAAAACTTGTTCCTCGGCCATTTGCCGGCGCGTTTCGGCCTGGTCAACCGTGGGCTGTTGCGCCAGCAGGCGCTGACGCTGCTCAAAGGCCTGGCTGACGAAATCGATCCATTGGAAAAGGTCGGTCGCCTGTCCCTGGGCCAGCGCCAACTGGTGGAAATCGCCAAGGCCTTGTCCCGTGGCGCCCATGTCATTGCTTTCGACGAACCCACCAGCAGCCTCTCGGCCCGGGAAATCGACCGCTTGATGGCGATCATTAGCCGCCTGCGGGACGAGGGCAAAGTGGTGCTGTATGTCAGCCATCGCATGGAAGAGGTGTTCCGTATCTGCAATGCGGTGACGGTGTTCAAGGACGGTCGCTACATCCGCACGTTTGAAAACATGGGTGAGCTGACCCACGACCAACTGGTCACCTGCATGGTCGGTCGCGACATCGAAGACATCTACGACTACCGTGTCCGCGAGCGTGGCGAAGTGGCGTTGCAGGTCGAACGGCTGCTGGGTCCGGGGCTGCGCGAGCCGGTGAGTTTCCAGGTGCATAAAGGGGAAGTCCTGGGGCTGTTCGGGCTGGTCGGCGCCGGTCGTACCGAGTTACTGCGCCTGCTCAGTGGCCTGGAGCGCCAGACGGACGGGCGCCTGGTGCTGCACGGCGAGGAGCTCAAGCTGCGCTCGCCCCGGGACGCCATCGGCGCCGGCGTGCTGCTCTGCCCGGAAGACCGCAAGAAAGAGGGCATCATTCCGTTGGGCAGCGTAGGCGAGAACATCAATATCAGCGCCCGTACCCGCCATTCCACTCTTGGTTGCCTGTTGCGTGGCGATTGGGAGCGGGGCAACGCCGACAAACAGATCAAGGCGCTGAAGGTGAAGACCCCGACGGCGGGCCAGAAAATCATGTACCTGTCCGGTGGCAATCAGCAGAAGGCGATTCTCGGTCGCTGGCTGTCGATGCCGATGAAAGTCCTGTTGCTGGATGAACCGACCCGCGGCATCGACATCGGTGCCAAGGCCGAGATCTACCAGATCATCCACAACCTGGCGGCCGAGGGCATCGCAGTGATCGTGGTGTCCAGCGACCTGATGGAAGTGATGGGCATTTCCGACCGGATCCTGGTGCTGTGTGAAGGGGCCATGCGTGGCGAGTTGCCGCGTGACCAGGCCAATGAATCCAACCTGCTGCAACTGGCGCTGCCGCGCCAACGCGTTGCCGACGCGGCGAACTGAGAGGTAATCATGACCATTCAAAACAATGCACTGCCAACGGCACGCAAACCCCTGGACCTGCGCCGCTTCCTCGATGACTGGGTCATGCTGCTGGCGGCCATCGGCATCTTCGTGCTCTGCACCCTGATGATCGACAACTTCCTCTCGCCCCTGAACATGCGCGGCCTCGGCCTGGCGATTTCCACCACCGGCATCGCCGCCTGCACCATGTTGTATTGCCTGGCGTCGGGGCACTTCGACTTGTCCGTGGGCTCGGTGATTGCCTGCGCCGGTGTGGTCGCGGCAGTGGTGATGCGCGACACCAACAGCGTGTTCCTCGGCATCAGCGCGGCGCTGGTGATGGGGCTGATCGTCGGCCTGATCAACGGCATCGTCATTGCCAAGCTGCGGGTCAACGCGTTGATCACCACGCTGGCGACGATGCAGATCGTCCGTGGCCTGGCCTACATCTTCGCCAACGGCAAAGCGGTGGGCGTGTCCCAGGAATCGTTCTTCGTGTACGGCAACGGTCAGCTGTTCGGCGTGCCCGTGCCGATCCTGATCACCATTGCCTGCTTCCTGTTTTTCGGCTGGCTGCTGAACTACACCACCTACGGGCGCAACACCATGGCCATCGGTGGTAACCAGGAAGCGGCGCTGTTGGCGGGGGTGAACGTCGATCGCACCAAGATCATCATCTTTGCCGTGCATGGCGTGATCGGCGCCTTGGCTGGGGTGATCCTGGCGTCGCGCATGACCTCGGGCCAACCGATGATCGGCCAGGGTTTCGAACTGACCGTGATCTCGGCTTGCGTGTTGGGCGGGGTGTCGTTGAGCGGCGGTATCGGCATGATCCGCCATGTGATCGCCGGCGTGCTGATTCTGGCGATCATCGAGAACGCGATGAACCTGAAGAACATCGACACCTTCTATCAATACGTCATTCGCGGCTCGATCCTGCTGCTGGCGGTGGTGATTGACCGCTTGAAGCAGCGCTGAACCCGGCAATAACCGAGTCGCCCGCATCGCGAGCAGGCTCGCACACAGGGATCGGCGGTGAACACCACCGATCTTATAGACACCCAAACCTGTGTGGGAGCGGGCTTGCTCGCGATGACATCCTCCCAGGCGTCAACGATTATCCTGCCTTGCGCAGTGCCTCAACCAACGCCTGCTTGCGCATCTTCGAACGCCCGGGAATGTTTTTCGCCCGGGCTTCTTTCATCAGGCTGTCCACGGTCTGGACTTGGTGGGAGGCCTTGCTGGTGCGCGGATGGCCTTCGCGGGTCTTGGCGGCGCGGCGGGCGGATTCCTTGCGGTCGGCTTTCTTGGCCGCCGCCGGTTTGTCCTGGCCCGAACCGCCGGATCGCTCACCGCCACCGGTGTTGCCTCCATTTTTCGAGCCCTTGTCTGATTTTGGGCCGCACAGCCTGGAGGTTGGTGCTGGGGGCGCGACGAATGGCGCGTTGGCGGGAGGGTGGATTGATATGTGACGAGCGCCCCGTAGCGGCTTAGTATGGCGCTTTCAATTGGCTACAAGGCCCGTTCATGTCGATCAAGATCCGTCCTGCGCAACCCAGCGATGCGCCACAAATCCTTGCCTTCATCACCGAACTGGCCGATTACGAAAAGGCCCGCCACGAAGTCATCGCCAGTGTGACCGACATCGAGCGCAGCCTGTTCAGCGAGGGCGCGACCGCCCACGGGCTGATCTGCCTGCGAGACGGCGTGCCGATCGGCTTCGCCGTGTTTTTCTTCAGCTATTCCACCTGGCTGGGCAGCAACTGCCTGTACCTCGAAGACTTGTACATCACGCCGGAACAGCGCGGCGGCGGCGCAGGCAAAACGCTGCTGCGCCATTTGGCGAAAATTGCCTGTGACAACGATTGCGGCCGCTTCGAGTGGAGCGTGCTGGAGTGGAACACCCCGGCCATCGAATTCTACAAGTCCCTCGGCGCGCAACCCCAGGAAGAGTGGGTGCGCTACCGGATGGACGGCAAGGTGCTGCGGGATTTCGCCAGCGGCAACTGAGGGTTCAGGAGTGCGCGTCGGACGCGTACTCGGCAAACCCTGGTCGTTTTTCGAGCCGTTTACAGTAAGCTGCCACCGCTGGGTAGTCCGGACGCTCCATGGGCGCCTGGCGCCAGCGGTGCACCGACAAGCCGATGAGCACATCGGCGAGGGAAAAATCCGCGCCGGCTACGTAGGCGCCGGTGCGATTCAATTGCTGCTCCAGCAATCCCATCTTCTCGTTCCAGCCTTTTACCCCGGCCGCGATGCGCTGCGGATCCTGGAAGTCTGGATTCTTGCGCACCAGGGCATGGAACGCGTAGCCCCATGAGGGGTTGAGCTCGGTTGCCTGCCAGTCCATCCACTGTTCAACCCGCGCCCGTGCGGCAGGCTCGACCGGCAACAGGTCGCTGCGCCCCTGTTTGCCCACCAGATAACGGCAGATGGTGTTCGACTCCCAGAGCACGCCGTTCTCGTCAATGATCACCGGCACCTGGGCGTTGGGATTGAGCGCCAGGAACGCCGGATCATGGGTCGAGTGGAAGCCGATGCCCCAGTCTTCGCGTTCGTAGGCGATTTCCAGTTCCTGGCAGGTCCACAGCACTTTTCTGACATTGATCGAGGAAGTACGACCGAGGATTTTCAGCAATTGTCCCATCACGATTTCCCTGAGTTCTGAGGCATGAGTTCTGAGGCATGAGCTCTGAGGCATGAGCTCTGAGGCATGAGCTCTGAGGCGTTCGGACAGGAAACGTAGCAGGGTCGTAGGGGGGATGGCGATGGACTTTTGGGTTATCTTTTAAATCCCAATATATGGGAGTGATATTTATATATTGAGATTTTGCTACGCCCAGGTTTATAGTCCGCTTCACTCACTGCCCAATAATCAGAACAGGTGAAGCGGATGCAGGCGCAATTGATCGCGCTCGATTGGGGAACCACCTCACTACGGGCTTATAAACTCGCCGCCGGAGGCGAGGTGCTCGAACAGCGCTCGCTGTCGTCGGGGATCATGCAGTTGCCATCGGCACCGCGCACGGTGGCCGGCCAGGTCTGCAGCGACGGTTTCGAATTGGCCTTCGACGAAGCGTGCGGCGACTGGCTCGACGCGCAACCAGGCTTGCCCGTCATCGCCTGCGGCATGGTCGGCAGCGCCCAGGGCTGGCGTGAAGCGCCTTACTGCGACACGCCGGCCAACGTCGCCAATCTCGGACATTCCCTGCAAACCATTCGCAGTCTTCGCGGCGTCGATGTGCACATCGTGCCGGGCGTGATTCAGCGCTCGCGCTTGCCCAACGTCATGCGCGGCGAAGAAACCCAAGTGCTCGGCGCCTTGCCCAGCCTGCCCAACGAAGCGGTGCTGATCGGCCTGCCCGGCAGCCACTCGAAATGGGTGGAAGTGGCCGATGGCTGCATCGTGCATTTCGACACCTTCATGACCGGCGAGATCTTCGCCGTGCTCAGTGACCACAGCATTCTCGGCCGAACCCAGCAGCGCGGGGTGGCGTTCGATGGCCTGGCCTTTGATCGTGGCGTGCTGGTGGCGTTGTCGGCGGACGGCCAGATCGGTCCGTTGTCCACGGTGTTCAGTGCCCGCAGCCTGGGCTTGACCGGCGAACTCGCTGCCAGCGCGCAGGCGGACTACCTCTCCGGCCTGTTGATCGGCCATGAGCTGGCGGCGCTGGCCGCAGTGCAGCGTCATCGCCGCAACAGCGTCCACTTGCCGACGGTGGTGTTGATCGGCAATTCCCAACTCTGTGCCCGTTATCAACGGGCCCTCGACGCCTGCGGTTTCGCCCGGGTGACCTTGGCCGAACAGGCCACCGAACGTGGTTTGTGGCAACTGGCCGTGGCGGCCGGGCTGCTCGATTCCACCGCATCGCGTTAAACGACTGGAGGTCTGACATGCTCACACAAGCCCTGGCGCACAACGGGTTGATCGCGATCCTGCGCGGCCTGCGTCCCGACGAGGCGGCGGCCATCGGCGAAGTCCTGTACAGCGCCGGATTTCGCGTCATCGAAGTACCGCTCAATTCCCCGGAGCCGTACGAAAGCATCCGCATCCTGCGCAGTACGTTGCCGGCCGATTGCCTGATCGGTGCCGGTACCGTGCTGACGCCGGAACAGGTGGAGCAGGTGAAAGCGGCGGGCGGCCAGGTGATCGTCATGCCCCACAGCGACCCGAAGGTGCTGCGGGCGGCGAAGGCGGCGGGCTTGTACCTGTCGCCCGGCGTCGCCACGCCCACCGAGGCCTTTGCCGCGCTGGCCGAGGGCGCCCATGTATTGAAGATGTTTCCTGCCGAGCAAATGGGCCCGGCGGTGGTCAAGGCCTGGCTCGCGGTGTTGCCGGCCGGGACCGTGCTGGTGCCGGTGGGCGGCATCACGCCGGACAACATGGCGGTGTTCGTCGAGGCCGGCGTCAAGGGCTTTGGCCTCGGTTCCGGGTTGTTCAAGCCGGGCCTGACAGCGGATGAAGTGGCGGTGCGCGCCAAGGCCTACGTGGCCGCATGGAATGCCCTGAACTGAAGACTTTTCACTTTTCCTTGCGCCCCGTGCGCTGCATCTGAACAAGAGAGACAACAAGATGAAAATCACCAAGCTGACCACGTTTATCGTTCCGCCGCGCTGGTGCTTCCTCAAGGTCGAGACCGATGAGGGCGTGACCGGTTGGGGCGAACCCGTGGTCGAAGGCCGCGCCCACACCGTGGCGGCGGCTGTCGAGGAATTGTCCGACTACCTGATCGGCAAAGACCCACGCAACATCGAGGACATCTGGACCGTGCTGTATCGCGGCGGCTTCTACCGCGGCGGTGCCGTGCACATGAGCGCCCTGGCCGGTATCGACCAGGCGCTGTGGGACATCAAGGGCAAGGCGTTGGGTGTGTCGGTCAGCGACCTGCTGGGCGGCCAGGTGCGTGACAAGATCCGCGTGTATTCGTGGATCGGTGGCGACCGGCCGGCGGACACTGCCCGCGCGGCGAAAGAAGCGGTAGGGCGGGGCTTCACAGCGGTGAAAATGAACGGCACCGAAGAGTTGCAGTTCCTCGACACCTTCGAAAAAGTCGACCTGGCCCTGGCCAACGTCGCCGCCGTGCGCGATGCCGTCGGGCCGAACGTCGGTATTGGCGTGGACTTCCATGGCCGGGTCCACAAGCCGATGGCCAAGGTGCTGATGAAGGAGCTCGACCCGTACAAGCTGATGTTCATCGAAGAGCCGGTGCTCAGCGAAAACTACGAAGCCCTCAAGGAATTGGCGCCGCTGACCAGCACCCCGATTGCCTTGGGCGAGCGCTTGTTCTCGCGCTGGGACTTCAAGCGCGTGCTCAGCGAAGGTTACGTGGACATCATCCAACCGGATGCGTCCCACGCCGGTGGCATCACCGAAACCCGCAAGATCGCCAACATGGCCGAGGCCTACGACGTGGCGCTGGCGCTGCACTGCCCGCTGGGCCCCATCGCCCTGGCGGCGTGCCTGCAACTGGACGCGGCTTGCTACAACGCGTTTATCCAGGAGCAGAGCCTGGGCATCCACTACAACGAGAGCAACGACCTGCTCGATTACGTCAAGGACCCGCAGGTGTTCGACTACGACCAAGGCTTCGTGAAGATCCCCAATGGCCCGGGCCTGGGCATCGAGATCAACGAGGAATACGTCATCGAACGCGCGGCCATCGGCCACCGCTGGCGCAACCCGATCTGGCGCCATGCCGATGGCAGTTTTGCTGAGTGGTGAGGGTCTAGACATCTACAAAGCCCATGTGGCGAGGGAGCTTGCTCCCGCTCGACTGCGCAGCAGTCGCAGGCTGTTTAAACCCATAGACCGAGGGGCTGCTATGCAGCCCAGCGGGAGCAAGCTCCCTCGCCACGGTGGCTGGTGTAACGGCTCATAAGTTTCGCCCTCAATAACCATAAAAAGAGGCACCTCACATGCAAGCGCACACCCTGAGCGCGCAGGCGTCGCTGGTGACGCCCAGCCGCAAGCGTTTTTTCATCATGGTCCTGCTGTTCATCACCGTGGTGATCAACTATCTGGACCGCAGCAACCTCTCGATCGCCGCCCCCGCGCTGACCAGCGACCTGGGCATCGACCCCATTCACGTCGGGCTGATTTTCTCGGCATTCGGCTGGACCTACGCCGCCATGCAGATCCCCGGTGGCTGGCTGGTGGACCGGGTGCCGCCGCGCATTCTCTACAGCGTTGCACTGCTGTTGTGGTCGGCGGCCACGGTGATGCTCGGTTTCGCCGCCAGTTTCATCGCGCTGTTCGTGCTGCGCATGGCGGTCGGCGCCCTCGAAGCACCGGCCTATCCGATCAACAGCCGCGTGGTCACCACCTGGTTTCCCGAGCGTGAGCGGGCCACGGCCATCGGTTTCTACACCTCGGGGCAGTTCGTCGGGCTGGCCTTCCTGACGCCGGTACTGGCCTGGCTGCAACACGCGTTCGGTTGGCACATGGTGTTTGTCGCCACGGGTGCGGTGGGCATTGTCTGGGCGGCGATCTGGTACGCGGTGTATCGCGAGCCACGGGACTTCAAGGGCGCCAACGCGGCGGAAATCGAACTGATCCGCGAGGGCGGCGGGCTGGTCGATATCCAGGTCGATAGCGCCAAGGCCAAGGCGAAATTCAGCTGGACCGACCTGGGAATCGTCCTGACCCAGCGCAAGTTGTGGGGCATTTACCTGGGGCAGTTCTGCCTCAATTCCACGCTGTGGTTTTTCCTGACGTGGTTCCCGACCTACCTGGTGAAATATCGCGGCATGGACTTCATCAAGTCCGGTCTGCTGGCGTCGGTGCCGTTCCTTGCGGCGTTTGTCGGCGTGCTGTGTTCCGGGTTCTTCTCCGACTGGTTGATCCGCCGCGGTGCCACGGTGGGCTTCGCCCGCAAGCTGCCGATCATCGGTGGGTTGCTGATCTCCACCTCGATCATCGGCGCCAACTTCGTCGAATCGACACCGCTGGTCATCGCGTTCCTGGCCCTGGCGTTCTTCGGCAATGGCCTGGCGTCGATCACCTGGTCGCTGGTCTCCACACTGGCACCGGCACGGCTGCTGGGCTTGACCGGCGGGGTGTTCAATTTCATCGGCAACCTGGCGGCCATCGCCACGCCGATCGTCATTGGCTTCCTCGCCAGCGGCGATTCGTTCGCGCCGGCCATTACCTACATCTCGGTCCTGGCCTTGGCGGGCGCACTGTCCTACATCCTGCTGGTCGGGAAGGTCGAGCGCATCGAGTTGTAGTCCGACGGGACGGGCGACCATAATGCCGCCCGTTCCCAGCTCACTGTTGAAGGCCGGATATGCAGCAAGACGATCCAAAAATCATCAAGGACGCCGCGCCGACAGGCACGCAGACATTGCTGCGCGGGTTGGGCGTGGTCCAGGCGGTCGCCAGCGGCGCCCGTGACTTGAAGGAGATTGCCCGGCTGATCGGCACCACCCGTAGCACCACCCATCGCCTGGCCAGTTGCCTGGTGGACGAACGTTACCTGCGCGTGGTGCCGCAAGTGGGTTACCTGCTGGGGCCCAAGTTGATCGAACTGGGTTTCCAGGCGCGGGAAGACTTGCCGTTGGTGAGCCTCGCCGGGCCCTATCTGGACGAGTTGTCGGCGCTGACCGGCGATACCGTGCACCTGGCGATCCGCGAGGGCGACGAAGTCTTGTATTTGCTGAAGAATCCGGGACGCAACGGCCCGGAAATGCGCTCACGTGTCGGGCACCGCATGCCCTTGGCGCGTACCGGGATCGGCAAGGCGCTGATGCTCGATGACCCTCAGGAACAGTGGAAGCGGCTGTATGAAATCAGCTTGCCTGCCGGTGGGAAGAATCAGTTCTGGCCCCAGCATCAGGAGCAATCCTGGGAACAGTTCCAGCAACGGATGGTGGAATACGTGGCGGGGGGCTATGCCTTCGACCTGGAAGACAACGAACCGTCGATTCGCTGTGTGGCGGCGCCGATCCGTGATGCCGGCAAGCGCATCGTCGCCGGTATCAGCATCGCCAGCACTGTGCCGTACATGCCGCTGGAGAAAATGGCCGAGCTGATCCCCCTGGTCAAAGGGGTCACAGCCCGGTTGTCAGCGGAGCTTGGCGCCAAGGTTTGACGGGTGCCCTGTGTGGCTAATTCGTGCACTCGAATTAACCGTACAGGCCACTGCATCAGGCCTTGAGCGTCGCCATGTCGATGACGAAACGGTATTTCACATCCCCGGCGATCATGCGGCTGTAGGCCTCGTTGATCTGGCGGATGTCGAGCATTTCAATGTCGCAGCTGATGTTGTGTTCGGCGCAGAACTCCAGCACCTCCTGGGTTTCGGCGATACCGCCGATCAGTGAGCCGGCCAGGACGCGGCGACCCATGATCAGTTTGGCCGCGTGAACCGGCGGATCGACGGGTTCGACCAGGCCTACGATGATGTGCACACCGTCGAAATGCAGCGTGTCGAGGTAGGGGTTGAGGTCGTGCTGCACCGGAATGGTGTCCAGCAGGAAGTTGAAACGTCCGGCTGCGGCCGCCATCTGTTCGGCATCGGTGGACACGATCACATGGTCGGCCCCCTGGCGACGAGCCTCTTCAGCCTTGCTCGCCGAGCGGGTGAATACCGTCACCTCTGCGCCCATGGCCTTGGCGAACTTGATGCCCATGTGGCCCAGGCCGCCCATGCCCAGCACGCCCACCTTGTCGCCCGCCTTCACGCCATAGTGCTTGAGCGGCGAGTAGGTGGTGATGCCCGCACAGAGCAGTGGCGCCGCGCTGGCCGGGTCGAGTGCTTCGGGGATGCGAAGCACAAAGTGCTCGCTGACCACGATGCTGTCGGAATACCCGCCCATGGTGTGGCCGCCGCTCACGCGGTCCGGGCTGGCGTAGGTCTGGGTCATGCCTTCGAAACAGTATTGCTCCAAGTCAGCCCGGCAGGCTTCGCAGTCGCGGCAGGAGTCGACCATGCAGCCCACGCCGACCAAGTCGCCTACTTTATAGCGGGTGACATTCGCGCCGACGGCGGTGACTTTTCCGATGATTTCATGGCCGGGCATCAATGGGTAAACGGCGATGCCCCATTCATTGCGGGCCTGGTGGATGTCGGAGTGACAGACGCCGCAGTAGAGAATGTCGATCGCCACATCGTCGGCTTGCGGGCTGCGACGCTCGAACTTCATGGGGGCGAGTGGAGTGGTGGGCGATTGCGCGGCATAACCGATGGCTGTGTACATGATGGACCTCGCTAAGCGTTGAACGGTGAGGGGTTCCATTCTGGGAGCCCTGGCGGCGGGCGGCGATGGTGATTCCTCCGCCTGTCATGCCTAATCCTCCGGTCTTGGCCAGGACTTGATCCTATGTGACGCCAGACCTGCGATGATGGTTTCATCCCTTTTTCCGTGAAGTTTTCGCCCATGTTGTTAACCCGCCATCTCGATGCCAACGCCACCCTGGTTTCATTGATAGAACCCCTGGCGACCCGCGACGGTTTCGTCCCTACGCAACTGCCCGGTGTGCAGGCGCTGCGGGCCAGCCAGGATGTCGCCCGTGGCCCGCAGCTCTACGAGCCGAGCCTGGTGATCATCGCCCAGGGCAGCAAACTGGCGTACCTGGGGCCTCGCACCCTGGAATATGGCGCCGGGCATTATCTGATCCAGGCCTTGCCGGTGCCGTTCGAATGCGAGACCTACGCCATGCCCAATGCTCCGTTGCTTGGGGTTTCCGTGGCGATCGATCGGGCGATGCTGGGGGAACTGGTGCTGGCCATGGGGCTGATGCCAGGTCGGAATCTGCCGCCCCAGACGCCGGAATCGATGACCTGTGCCGTGCTCGACGACGCCATGCGTGGGGCGGTCGAGCGTTTGTTACGCTGCCTGCACGATCCACTGGAATGTCAGGTCATGGGTCAGGTGCGGCTACGGGAATTGCTGTTCGTCGCATTGCGCGGGCCCCAGGCGGATGTGTTGCGGGCGCTGGTGGAGCAGCAAGGCCAGTTCGCCCGGATTGCCGCGGCCCTGAGTCATTTGCATGCGCACTTCACCGAGCCGCTGAACGTCGAGACCCTGGCCAGTTGCGCGAACATGAGCGCTTCGACCTTCCATGAGCATTTCAAGCGCAGCACATTGCTCTCGCCGGTGCAGTACCTCAAGCGCTTGCGCCTGCTCAAGGCCCAGCGGCTGTTGCTCACCGAGGGCATGGGCGTGGCCCAGGTGGCGCATCGGGTGGGGTATCAGAGTTCGTCGCAGTTCAGCCGGGAGTACAAGCGTTATTTCGAGCGCAACCCCGGGGAAGAGCGCGCGGCTTGAGCCACTGCATATCCCCCTGCTGTGGGAGCGGTGTGGTCGCTGGGATGGCAGGCAACAAAAAGGCCCCCATTGCGGGAGCCTCGATGTCTGGCGAATCGGCTTACATGTTCGGGTAAGTCGGCCCGCCGGCGCCTTCCGGCGTCACCCAGGTGATGTTTTGCGCAGGGTCCTTGATGTCGCAGGTCTTGCAGTGCACACAGTTCTGGGCGTTGATCTGGAAACGCTTCTCGCCGTCTTCCTTGGTCACCACCTCATACACGCCGGCCGGGCAGTAGCGCTGGGCGGGTTCGTCGTACAGCGGCAGGTTCTTGCTGAGCGGGATGCTTGGATCGGTCAGCTTCAGGTGGCAAGGTTGTTCTTCTTCATGGTTGGTACCGGAGATGAACACCGAGCTGAGTTTGTCGAAGCTGATCTTGCCGTCCGGTTTCGGGTAGTCGATTTTCTTGCAATCGGCTGCCAGCTTCAGGCAGGCGTAGTCGGGCTTGTTGTCGTGCAGGGTGAACGGCAGCTTGCCGCCGAAGATATTCTGGTCGAACCAGTTGAAACCGCCACCGACGATCGCGCCGTACTTGTGGATCGCTGCACCGAAGTTGCGGCTGGCGAACAGCTCTTCGTACAGCCAGCTGTTCTTGAAACTGTCGACGTAGGCGGTGAGTTCATCACCCCCTTCGGACTCGGCGAACAGGCGATCAGCCACGGCTTCGGCGGCGAGCATGCCGGACTTCATGGCGGTGTGGCTGCCCTTGATCTTGGCGAAGTTCAAGGTACCCAGGTCGCAACCGATCAGCGCGCCGCCCTTGAAGACCATCTTCGGCAACGAATTCAGGCCGCCCTTGCAGATGGCACGAGCGCCATAGCTGATGCGCTTGCCACCTTCCAGATACTGCTTGAGCACCGGGTGATGCTTGAGGCGCTGGAATTCGTCGAACGGCGACAGGAAGGTGTTGCTGTAGGACAGGTCGACGATCAGGCCGACCACCACCTGGTTGTTCTCCAGGTGATAAAGGAACGAGCCGCCGGTGTTCTCGGTGCCCATGATGTCCAGCGGCCAGCCGGCGGTATGCACCACCAGGCCGGGCTGATGCTTGGCCGGGTCGATCTCCCAGATTTCCTTCAGGCCGATGCCGTAGTGCTGGGCGTCGGCGTCGCTGTCCAGGTTGAAGCGCTTGATCAATTGCTTGCCGATGTGGCCACGGCAGCCTTCGGCGAACAGCGTGTACTTGCCACGCAATTCCATGCCCGGGGTGTACAGGCCTTCCTTCGGGTTGCCTTCGCGATCGACGCCCAGGTCGCCGGTGATGATCCCGCGTACCACGCCATTTTCGTCGAACAGCGCTTGCTGGGCGGCGAAGCCTGGGTAGATCTCCACGCCCAGGTTCTCGGCCTGCTGGGCCAGCCAGCGGCACAGGTTGCCCAGGGAAATAATATAGTTGCCTTCGTTGTGCATGGTCTTGGGCACAAAGAAGTCGGGGATTTTGCTCGCGGCCTCGGCGTTTCTCAGGACATAAATGTCATCACGCACGACCGGCGTGTTCAACGGTGCGCCGAGTGCTTTCCAGTCCGGGAACAGTTCGTTCAGGGCACGCGGTTCGAACACCGCGCCGGAGAGAATGTGTGCACCGACTTCCGAGCCTTTTTCAACCACGCAGACGCTGATTTCCTTACCGGCTTCGGCGGCCTTCTGTTTCAGGCGGCAGGCGGCAGACAGGCCAGCGGGGCCGGCACCGACGATGACCACGTCGAATTCCATGTATTCGCGTTCCACAGGGCTATCTCCTACTCAAGGCTCACGGTTCTTCTAATTGGAGGTTGGCGTTGCATCCGTTGTTTCCTTCGCGAAAAGCACCGAAAGCGACAATGGATGACCCGCGTTCTCTCTTGGCGGCGCATTATATCTACACCACTCTCAGGGTCCAATACAAACGTTTGTTTGAAATTGCCGCAGCCCAGATAAATCACTGACGTACGGCTTATGACTGGCCATTTTGCCGTATTGACCGGAATAGGTGTTCCGGTCAAGATACGGGCGGTTTTGCGCTCGCCGTAGGCTGGCTGTTGGCTTCAGGAGCACCTCTAAAGGCAGGGCGAAGGCAGCACGAAGTGATCTGTTGCGCGGTTCGAAAGCGCAGTTTACACGCCGCGATAATGAATGACTCATCGGTCACCCGTGACAAATGGTCTTCACTCCCGTGAGCAGGGTCATGTGTGGTTCATGCCGGCGTTTTTGGAGGTGCCCTTGCACCCACGAGCATCAACCGCCAGGTTCGCCTAGGCGACTTTCTTTTCACCGGAGAGTAACGAGGAATCCATGAAGGTTCTTGTAGCTGTCAAACGAGTGGTCGACTATAACGTCAAGGTTCGCGTCAAGGCGGACAACTCCGGCGTCGACCTCGCCAACGTCAAGATGTCGATGAACCCTTTCTGCGAAATCGCCGTAGAAGAAGCCGTACGCCTGAAGGAAAAAGGCGTGGCGACTGAGATCGTCGTCGTCTCCATCGGCCCGACCACCGCCCAGGAGCAGCTGCGCACCGCGCTGGCACTGGGTGCCGATCGTGCCATCCTCGTCGAATCCGCCGAAGACCTGACCTCCCTGGCCGTGGCCAAGCTGCTCAAGGCCGTTGTCGACAAGGAACAGCCGCAACTGGTGATCCTGGGCAAGCAGGCCATCGACAGCGACAACAACCAGACCGGCCAGATGCTCGCGGCATTGAGCGGCTACGGCCAGGGCACGTTCGCGTCCAAGGTCGAAGTCAGCGGTGACCGCGTTGCCGTGACCCGTGAGATCGACGGCGGCGCGCAGACCGTTTCGCTGAAACTGCCGGCCATCGTCACCACCGACCTGCGTTTGAACGAGCCGCGCTACGCGTCCCTGCCAAACATCATGAAAGCCAAGAAGAAGCCGCTTGAAGTGCTGACTCCTGACGCTCTGGGCGTTTCCACCGCCTCCACCAACAAGACCCTCAAAGTCGAAGCGCCGGCTGCACGCAGCGCGGGCATCAAGGTCAAGTCGGTGGCTGAACTGGTCGAGAAACTGAAAAACGAAGCGAAGGTGATCTGATCATGACTATCCTCGTAATCGCCGAACACGATAACAAAGCGCTGGCCCCGGCCACGCTGAACACCGTTGCTGCCGCTGCCAAGATCGGTGGCGATATCCACGTACTGGTGGCCGGGCAGGGCGCTGGCGCCGTGGCTGAAGCTGCCGCGAAAATCGCTGGCGTGAGCAAAGTCCTGAACGCCGACAACGCCGCCTATGCGCACCAGTTGCCGGAAAACATCGCTCCGCTCGTGATCGAGCTGGGCAAGGGCTACAGCCACATCCTGGCTGCCGCTACCTCCAACGGCAAGAACATCCTGCCGCGCGTGGCTGCTGCACTGGATGTCGACCAGATCTCCGAGATCATCTCGGTAGTGAGCGCCGACACCTTCACCCGTCCGATCTACGCCGGTAACGCCATTGCCACCGTGCAATCGAGCGCTGCGGTCAAGGTCATCACCGTGCGTGCCACCGGTTTCGACCCGGTTGCCGCCGAAGGTGGCTCGGCTGCCGTCGAAGCCGTGGGCGCTGCCCATGACGCCGGCATCTCCAGCTTCGTCAACGAAGAACTGGCCAAGTCCGACCGTCCCGAGCTGACCGCTGCCAAGATCGTCGTTTCCGGCGGCCGCGGCATGCAGAACGGCGACAACTTCAAGCACCTGTACGCCCTGGCCGACAAGCTGGGTGCTGCCGTCGGCGCTTCCCGCGCGGCGGTCGACGCAGGTTTCGTACCCAACGACATGCAGGTCGGCCAGACCGGCAAGATCGTTGCGCCACAGCTGTACATCGCCGTCGGTATCTCCGGCGCGATCCAGCACCTGGCCGGCATGAAAGACTCCAAGGTGATCGTGGCGATCAACAAGGACGAAGAAGCGCCGATCTTCCAGGTGGCCGACTATGGCCTGGTAGCGGACCTGTTCGAAGCCGTTCCTGAGCTGGAGAAGCTGGTCTAATCCGGCGTCTTCACTTATAACGTCTTCATTTATAAAGAGCCCGGCCCTTTGGTCGGGCTTTTTATTTGGGCGTAAATCGTTTTGTTTTCAGGGGAGCGTATTGCCATGGATCTGCGCCGTTTGGCAGGTGGGTCGTTGTTGTGGGCGTTGGTTGTCATGCCTGGCCTGTGCGCTGCCGCCGGCAAGTGCGATCGACTGATCGCCACCGGCAGCCCGGATGCGCCGCCCTACCTTTGGCAAGACCCGCAGGACCCCAAGCACCTGATCGGCGCCAGTGCCGACCTGCTGACCCAAGTGGCGGGGGAGCTGGGGATCAAGATCGAACTGCTCTACGCCGGCAAGCGTGCCCAGGCGCTGGATGAAGTACGCAGCGGGCGCATGGACCTGCTCGCCGACGTGCCCTTGACCACGGCCGAGCTCGAAACCCTGGACTACGTTCATCCACCGTTGTTGGAAAACGACTACCTGGTCTGGACCCGCAAGGATTCGACCCTGATCTTCAACCAGCCCGCCGACCTTCACGGTCATCGCGGTGCCTTGTCGGAAAAGTCTCGTATGACCCAGGGATACGGCATTTTTGCCGAGCAGCAATTGTCCCTGACCCGCACGCCAAACCTGACCCAGGCCTTTCAGAAATTGCTGCTGGGAGAGGTGGAATATGTACTGGCGGCGCGCTATTCGGGCCTGGCCATGGCACAGACACTGGGCATGGCGAACGATCTGCAGGCCGCACCGCAACCGGTGGATAAACCGGGACTGTTTGTGGCGGTTTCCCACAACTCTGCCTGCAATGACCCATGGTTGCGCGGACAGCTGGCGCAAAAGATGACAGAATTGGCCGCGTCCGGCCTGACAGAGGCTGTGTTGCAGCGCAATCTAGAGCGTTGGAACACACAGTTGCAGCCACCTGTCGGTGCCCCAAAACAGTAGGGAACATTAGTGACTATTCGACCTCTTTTCGCTGCCCTGGCCGTTCTGGCTCTGGCGGGCTGCGCAGCCGATCCGGCGCCGAATGAACAGATCCGCCTGACCGAACAGGCGCTTGAGCAAGCCCGTGCAGTAGGCGCCACCACCGACGAAGTGCCGGAGTTGAAACTGGCTGAAGAAAAATTCGCCCGGGCCAAATCCAACATGGCCGACGAATCGTACAAGAAGGCCCGCATGCGTTCCGAGCAGGCTGAACTGGACGCACGCCTGGCCGAGGCGAAGGTGCTGACCCTCAAGAGCCAGGAGCAATTGAACGTGCTCGACACTCGCATCAAGCGTTTGCGCAAGCAATTGAGGGAGGACGCCCAATGAAGCACTCCCACGTATTCGGCGGCTTGCTGCTGGCGGGTCTGGCCAGTTTGTATGGTTGCGCCGGCCAGCGCAGCGAAGCGGCGCTCGACCAGGCCAGCACCGATTTCCAGAAGGTCAAGGAAGACGCCAACGTGCTGCGGGCCGCGCCCAAGGACGTCATCCGCGCCGGTGAATCCCTGGCCCGTGCCGATCGCCTGTCCAGCTACTGGGGCAGCAGCGAGGACGTGCAACATTACGCCTACCTGAGCCAGCGCTACAGTGCGATCGCCCGCGAGCACAGCAACAAGTTGCTCAACGAAGAGCGCGCGGCGAAGCTCGAACTGGAGCTCCAGCGCCTGCAGTTGGCCCTGCGCGAATCCAAGTTGTTGAGCGTTCAGCAACAGGGCAAATGGCTTGAAGAACAGATCATGGCGATGGCGACCACCGAGACCGATCGCGGCCTGGTGATGACCCTCGGCGACGTGCTGTTCGACACCGGTGAAGCCGAGCTGAAGAACTCGGCCAACCGCGTCGTGCTCAAGATCGTCCAGTTCCTGCAGCTCAACCCCAAGCGGGTGGTGCGTATCGAGGGCTATACCGACAGCACCGGTGGCAAGCAGGAGAATCTCAAGTTGTCGCGCGATCGCGCCCAGGCGGTAGCCGATGTGCTGGTGGACCTGGGGATCGATGAAAAGCGCATCCAGGTCGAAGGCTACGGTGACGAGTACCCGGTGGACGTCAACGCTTCGGAGCGGGGCAGGGCTCAGAACCGTCGCGTCGAGATCGTGTTCTCCGACGAAAAAGGCCAGCTCGGCGCCGCCCGCTGAGGGCAGCGTCACTGGAAAACCCGGCCCCTTATAGAAGGCGCCGGGTTTTTTTTAGCCTGCGATATACGCAATGGGTACAGTTGGGGCTGTCACCCCACTGTACTGTCGAGTAATCTGGCAACTGTCCCAGTACACTTCTAAACTGTTCCGGTATCGTTTCCCACAAGAATAAAATGCCCGTGAAATCGAGTGCTGCGTCATGACCAACCTTCTGCTCTATCAACGTATTGCCCAACAGCTGGCTGAAGACATCCGGCGCGGCGTGTACCAGCCGGGGGAACGCGTGCCGTCGGTGCGCAAGATGAGTTCGCAGCTCAACGTCAGCCATGCCACGGTGTTGCAGGCCTACGCCAATCTTGAAGACCAGGGGCTGATCCGCGCGCGGCCGCAATCGGGCTATTACGTGCACCAGACGCCCGCCTTGACGGCGTCGACCCCGGACATCGCCCGGGTCGAACGTCCGGGGCTGGTGACACGCAGCAGCATCATCCAGCAAGTGCTGGTCGAATCGCGTCGCGAGGGTGTGTTTCCGCTGGGGGCGGCGGTGCCGAGCGTCGATTATCTGCCTGTGCGGGCCTTGCACCAGCAGTTGGCCAAAGTCACGCGCTTCCATAGCCCGCGGGCGTTCAGCTACATGTTCAGCCCAGGCTTCGAGCCGCTGCGTCGCCAGGTGGCCATCCGCATGCGCGACGCCGGTGTCGTGGTGGACCCTTCCGAGGTGGTGATCACCCACGGTTGCGTCGACGCGCTGCAAATGTCCCTGCGGGTGCTGACCCGGCCTGGCGACCTGATTGCCGCCGAATCGCCCACCTACTACGGCTTGTTGCAGCTGGCGGATCTGCTCGGGCTCAAGGTCATCGAGATCCCCAGTGACCCGGTGACCGGCATGAGCCTGGAAGCCTTGCAACTGGCGGCCAACCAGTGGTCGATCAAGGCGCTGGTGTTGACCACGCGCTTGAGCAACCCCCTCGGCGGCACCATGCCCGAGGAGCGGCAGAAGCAATTGCTGCGCCTGGCATCGGACTTTGACATCCAGATCGTCGAGGACGATATCTACGGCGAGCTGATGTTCGAGCAAGGCCGGACCAAGGCACTCAAGGCCTACGACCGGCTGGACCGGGTCATTTATTGCTCGAGTTTTTCCAAGACCCTGTCGCCGGGGGTGCGCATCGGCTGGATGGTTGCCGGCAAGTTCCAGCAGGAAATCCAGCGGTTGCAGACCTTCAGCACCCATTCGGCGTGCAGCGTCACGCAGATGGGGATCGCGGCGTACCTGGAAAATGGCGGGTATGACCGGCACCTGCGCTATATCCGTCAGGAGTATCGCAAGAACCTCAGCGCCTTTCAGTTGGCGGTGCAGCAGTACTTCCCCGAAGGCACGCAGATGAGCCGTCCCACTGGAGGCTTCATCCTGTGGGTCAGCCTGCCGGGACGGGTCAACACCCAGGAGCTGCATGTGCAAGCCTTGCAGCAGGGCATCAGTATTGCGCCGGGGCTGATTTTCAGTAACACCGAGCAGTTCAACCACTGCATTCGCCTGAACTGTGGCATCCCCTGGAACCGTGAAGCAGAGCGGGCGTTGATGACGCTGGGGCTGTTGGCGAAGCAATTATGCCAAGAGACGGCCAACGGATTCCTTTAGGCGCCAGCGGCTTCACCTGACGGACTTGTCAGCGCCCTGATATCAGGCGAGCATGGGCACCTGTGTCGTCAGTGTCGTGATGTTTTATGAAAGCCATTTTTCCTGCCGCGTGGGTCTTGATCGGCCTGTTGACTGCCTTCCATGCAGGGGGTGTCGTGGCGGCTTCGGCACCGGAGAAGCCGGCGCCCCAGGTCACGAAAAAAGCACCTGGAAAACCGGCGGCTATAAAGACACCGGCCAAGAAAGCGCCCGCCAAAAAAGCCGCTGCCACGGCGAAGAAGCGAGCGCCGATTGCCTCCAAGAGCCAATCTGCCCATGAAATTGCCCAGACTCCGCTACCGCCGGCCAAGCTGGATTTGAGCCTGCCCCGCGACATGGTCGAACAGCTCCAGCCTCCCGGCAAAGTGTCGTTGCCCAAGCGCGAACCGTTGTTGCCGTCCATGTTCGGCGAGAAGCCCGGGCCGTTCCAACTCAATGGCCGTTTGCTGAGCAACGAAATGCAGCTGCCCCTGCGTAACCAGGAGCGCTATGACGTCGAAGGCGCGGCGCTGGACATCGAATTCAAGCAATAGGCCTGCATTCTGGATGCTGTTCGTCGCTGACTGTCCGGTCATCCGGTCGCTGGGGAAAAAACACGTGGACGGTAATTTAAAACAACTGTTTTAGCCGCTACTCTGTGTGCCGTTACCAACCATTACCTGCCGTGAGGATGTTGTCGTCATGAAATGCCGTGAAGGCTGTGGCGCATGCTGCATTGCCCCTTCCATCAGCTCGTCCATTCCGGGCATGCCCCAAGGCAAGCCGGCGGGCGAACGTTGCGTGCAATTGTCGGTCGATAACCTGTGCCAGATCTTTGGCCAACCGGAACGCCCGGCGGTGTGCTCGGGCTTCCAGGCCGACGTCGAGGTCTGCGGCAACAGCAGCGAAGAGGCCATTCGGCTGATCGGTTGGTGGGAGCAAATCACGGCGGCGTAATGGGGCAATGAACGGCACTCAAATGAACGAACTTGGACAATAAGGAAAAGACTATGGGTTCGCTGCATCGTATGGCTGTGTTGTGTGGGTTGACTGCCTTGTTGGCCACGGCAACCGCCCAGGCTGAAGACTGGCAAGTGACCAAGGAACAGGACGGTATCAAGGTGTCCCTCAGTGAAGTGGCCGGCTCCAAATACAAGGCCTACCGCGGCGTGACCGTCATGAAAACCACCGTGGAAAAGCTGCGGGCCCTGCAAGAGGACGTTTCCGGGGCCTGTGCCTGGATTCATGAGTGCAAGAGCCAGAAGCTGCTCAAGCATGAGACCAACAAGAGCTGGACCTACACCCAATTCAACACGCCATGGCCGGTCACCTCCCGTGATTCGGTGCTGGAGATCACCACAGAAGAAGGCGCCGACGGCAGCCTGACTCGACACCTCAAGGGCGTGCCGACTTACCTGCCCGAAGAAAAGGGTTTTGTGCGTGTGACCCAGGTCGACGGGTTCTGGAAGTTCACCCCCAAGGGTGCGGGCCAGGTCGAAGTGGTCTACCAGGTCCACACCGAGCCAGGGGGTGACGTACCGTCCTGGCTGGCCAACAAGTTTGTGGTAGATGCGCCGTTCAACACCTTGAAATCCTTGAGGGAACGCGCCGAGAAATAATCGACGACAACTGTGTGAAAAGACCGCCCCCGAGGCGGTTTTTTCACAGGACCGCCCAACGATCCGGCGGAACGATTATTGCGCCCCGAATGTCGAGATAGGAGTAAGCCAGGTCCTGAATTGATCGAGGAGACAGCGATGCAAAAGTGGGAAATCACTTTCGTTGATGATCACGGCGAGACCCTCGCCGAGCAGTTCGACTATGAACAGGAGCCCACGATGGAACAGGCTGCACAATGGATTCGCGAAAGGCTGCTTCCGGTGCCTGCGCAACTGGACCTCAACGACCTGGAAGGTCGCACCCAAGACCCGACCGTCAAGAATCTCAAGTCCCAGCACAGCATTGAAATCGTCAGCATTACGCCGATTTCATGACGTTCCGTGCCTGGCCCCGCTTGGCAGTGGCGATGACTTGAGGCTACTCTGCAATTGAGATCAGCGAAAGGATCGCTCAGGTCCGGTCTTGTCAGCTACATGCTTGTGTCCCAACGGTGATTTGTGCCGTATCGCGTCCAGCCTGCGGGTTGCATGCGCGGGAAGAGGGAAAGTCTATCCATTGGTTTTCAGGAGGACGTTTCATGAGCACAGCCTATCAAGAAGACATCAGTACCAGCGTGCTGCGCCGCATGAAAGAAGGCGGTTTCGATTTTTCCCGATTTCATCCCATCGAGTTCTACGCCATTTTCCCCGACGAGGAGCGGGCGCGCAGGGCAGCAGGTCATTTTCGGGGCGAGTCGCTCAATGCCCAGATCAGTGCACGAGACGACGGTGCCTGGTCATTGGAATTGAGCCGAGTGATGTACGCCACCTACGATGATATTGGCGATTTCGAGCAGGATTTCGAGGCAGTGGTCGAGCCCTTGGGTGGCGTTATCGAGGGCTGGGGTGTCAAGCAGGAGATCCGGCGCCTGCAAGCCTGATCCCCTCATCGCAACCGCAGCGACGGCCGACCTTTGTGTCGGCCGTTCTCGTGTAGGGGCCCCGCAAGTGACACCTCTATCGCCTCCATCCGCATCATTTCCCTCCTGACGGTAATCCAGATCAAGTCGTATCGTTTTTCCATGGCTATGCTCTGCAGAGACGTCGCTGCTGCGCAATGAGGCGAGGGCGGCGTGACGGGGGCAGCGGCTGCACCGAATGGGTGCCAGGCCTGTCGATGGATAATCCAACCCGTTGACCAGCAAGTGTTTATGCCGATGGCACGGGCTTTGCGAAGCCGTGTGCCAGGGTGACAAGGAGTACGGCATGATCCGCACGGGTTTTGATGAAATGTACGACGCCGAAGGGCAGGTCCGCCCACATTACCGGGCGTTTTCCCGGTGGTTGGCTGAAACACCCGACGAGCTGCTGGCGCAACGCAGGCGCGAAGCCGACCTGCTGTTTCATCGCGCCGGTATTACGTTCACCCTCTACGGGGACGAGCAGGGAACCGAGCGCCTGATCCCCTTCGACACCATCCCGCGCAGCATCCCGGCCCGTGAGTGGCGGGTCATCGAACGGGGCTGTATCCAGCGGGTCAAGGCGCTGAACCTGTTTCTCGCCGACCTTTATCACCAGCAGCGGATTATCCGCGCCGGCATCATTCCGGCCGAGCAAGTGCTGGCCAACGAACAGTATCAACTGGCGATGCAAGGGCTGGACCTGCACCGCGACATCTATGCCCATATTTGCGGCATCGACCTGGTGCGTGATGGCGACGGCACGTACTACGTACTCGAAGACAATCTGCGCACGCCCAGTGGCGTGAGCTACATGCTCGAAGACCGCAAGATGATGATGCGCCTGTTCCCGGAGCTGTTCGCCGCCCAGCGCATCGCCCCGATCGACCATTATCCAAATCTGCTGCTCGACACCCTGAAAAGCGCCAGCCCGCTGGACGACCCCAGCGTCGTGGTGCTCACGCCCGGGCGCTTTAACAGTGCGTTCTTCGAGCACGCCTTCCTGGCGCGGGAGATGGGGGTGGAACTGGTCGAAGGGGCCGACCTGTTCGTGCGGGACGACAAGGTCTTCATGCGTACCACGGACGGGCCGAAAGCAGTGGATGTGATCTACCGTCGCCTGGATGATGCCTTCCTCGATCCGTTGGCCTTCAACCCCGATTCGCTGCTTGGCGTGCCGGGGCTGCTGGCGTCCTACCGTAGCGGCAATGTGGTGCTGGCCAACGCCATCGGCACGGGCGTGGCGGACGATAAGTCGGTGTACCCGTTCGTCCCCGACATGATCCGTTTCTACCTGGACGAAGAGCCCATCCTGAAGAACGTCCCGACCTGGCAGTGCCGCAAGCCCGCTGAACTTTCCCACGTGCTGGCGAATCTTCCAGACTTGGTGGTCAAGGAAACCCAGGGCTCCGGCGGCTACGGAATGCTGGTGGGGCCGGCGGCGACGACGGCGCAGATCGAGGCTTTTCGCGAGCGGATCAAGGCCAAGCCTCACGCCTACATCGCCCAGCCGACGCTGTCGCTCTCGACGTGCCCGACCTTTGTCGAGAACGGCGTCGCGCCGCGCCACATCGATTTGCGTCCCTTTGTGCTGGCCGGTCGCGAAACCCGTGTGGTGCCCGGCGGGCTGACTCGTGTGGCGCTGCGCGAAGGCTCCCTGGTGGTGAATTCGTCCCAGGGCGGTGGTACCAAGGACACCTGGGTGGTCGAGGATTGAAGGACGCATGCAATGTTAAGTAGAACTGCCTCGGACCTGTATTGGATGTCACGCTATCTGGAGCGTGCCGAGAACCTCGCGCGGATGCTCGAGGTCAGCTATTCGTTGTCGCTGATGCCCCAGGACGGGCGCGGTGACGGCTTGCACGAACTGGCGATGCCGTTGTTGATCACCGGCACCCTGGACGATTACCGGCAACGACACGGCGAGCTGCACGCCGAGCGGCTGCTGGATTTTTTCGCCCTGGAAGCGGCGAACCCGGCCAGCATCTATAGCTGCCTGGGCGCTGCACGGGCTTGTGCCCATGCCGTGCGTGGGCGAATTACCGCCGACATGTGGGAAAACATCAACGCCACCTGGCTGGAAATTCGCGACATCGCCGCCCAAGGCTTGAACCGCTACGGCATGAGCCGTTTTTGCGAGTGGATCAAGGAACGCTCCCACCTGTTTCGCGGCGCAACCTACGGCACCATCATGCGCAACGACGCCTTCAGCTTCATTCGCCTGGGCACCTTCATCGAAAGGGCCGACAACACCTTGCGCCTGCTCGACGCCCGGTACGAAATGGCCGGTGACCAGGCTGATTCGGTCAGCGACGGCACGGCCCACGCGTATTACCAATGGAGCGCCTTGCTGCGGGCCTTGTCGTCGTTCGAGGCCTACACCGAGATTTACCGCGAAGCCCCGGGCGCCCGTCATGTGGCCGAGTTGCTGCTGTTGCGTGCCGACGTGCCGCGTTCGCTGCGCGCCTGCACCGAAGAAATCGACCAGATCCTCGCCAGCCTGCCCGGCAGCAACGGGCGGCGGGCACAACGCCTGGCAGCGCAGATGGACGCACGCCTGCGCTACACCGGCATTATCGAAATCCTCGCGGGGGGCCTGCATGCCTGGCTCACCGAGTTCATCCCACGGGTGCGCGAGCTGGGCAACGCCATCCACGATTCCTACCTGGAGGTCATATGAGACTTACGATCAGTCACGAAACGGCCTACCACTATGCCGACCAGGTTCGCGCCAGTATCCAATACCTGCGCCTGACTCCCCACGACAGTGAGCGCCAACAGGTGTTGAGCTGGCAGCTCGACCTGCCGCGGCCGGTGCGGGCGCAGTTGGACCCGTTTGGCAACATCCTGCATGTACTGAGCCTGGACGAGCCCCACGAGACGATCATCATCGGCGCCCGCGGCCAGGTGGATATCGATCCATTGCGCGAAGCCGAGCATGAAAGCCAATCAGCGCTGCCGTTCCTGCGGTTCACCCGGCTGACCGAGGCGGACGAGACCCTTCGCGCCTTTGCTGCGCAACAATGCAAGCAGCGTCGCGATCGCACTGCACTGATCGACCTGATGCACGGGTTGCACCAGCACATGATCTACGCCCCTGGCACCACGACCGTCGAGACCAGCGCGGCCCAGGCCTTTGCCGGTCGTAGCGGGGTTTGCCAGGACCATGCCCACGCGTTCCTGGCCTGTGCGCGCAGCCTGGGCATTGCTGCACGGTATGTGTCGGGGTACCTGTTCAGCGAGCAGAGCGCCCACTTGGCAAGCCATGCCTGGGCGGAGGCCTGGCTCGACGGTGCCTGGTACAGCTTCGACGTCACCCACCAACTGGCCCGCCCGGAGCGGCACCTGAAACTGGCCGTGGGCCTGGATTACCTGGACGCCTGCCCGGTGCGTGGACTGCGGCGCGGGGGCGGTTGCGAACAGATGCACGCCAAGCTGGTCGAGGCGCCGCAGCAATAGCTGACGAGGCATTCAATGTGGCGAGGGGAGGGGATCAATCTGTGGGAGCAAGGCTTGCCCGTGATGCCGGCGACGCGGTCTTTGGCGAGCGAGCTGTTGTGGCGAGGGAGCTTGCTCCCGCTGGCTGCGTAGCAGCCCCTAAAATTCGTGAGCGCTCCGCTCTAGTGCGCTCGAGCGGGAGCAAGCTCCCTCGCCACGAAAAGCAGTCTTAAGGTGTCAACGGCTGCTTACGCCCCGCCATATGCGTCAAATAACCCACCAGCAAATCCAGCTCCGAGTCCGGCAGTACCGCCGCCGAGAACCCCGGCATCTTGCCTTGTGGCCAATGACGCAGGGCCTGAGGGTCGCGGATGTAGCGCTTGAGGAAACCTGCCGAGAAGTATTCGGTCGGGTTGAAGGGAACGTTCAGGTCCGGGCCGAACTGCGCATCACCGGCACCATTGAGCCGGTGGCACGCCAGGCAATTTTTCTGGAACAGTTCGAAACCTTTGTTGATCGGATCGTTCTTGGCCAGGTTGGGCGCCGGCAGCAAGGCCGGGAAACGTTCGGCCACGGCTGACAGGCGCTTGATGCTCGCCACCGCGTACGGCCATTGCTCCGGGCTGATATGGCCGGCTTGGGGATCCGTCCAGACCAGGTAGAACGGCCCGGCGCTGTGCTTGCCTTCTCCCAGCGGTGGCCATGGCTTGGCTGGGTCCTCGATGGCCAGCCAGGCTCGGGCGCCGCGCTGGTTGAGCAGCGGTGCCGCAGGCATTTCCGCGGCGAAGCCGTCCGAGGCGACGGCTTGCAGGTGATCGTCCGGCTTGATGCCTGTCAACAAGGCCGTCAACGGCACGGCGCGATAGCTCATCGGCTTCTTGTAGGAAACGTCTTCGGAGATCTCGACCGTCCGGGCTTCCGGATGCTTGAGCAGTTCGTCGGTTTGCCAGGTGCGCGTCGTCGAGCCGAGCTCCATCACCAGTTGCGCGGCATACAGGGGCGTGCTGAGCAGCAACGCCCCGAACACTATGAGAGCTTTCAATTGAATCGCCATCCATGTCGAGGGGGGCGCAAAGATTGGCACAGCCACCACGGCTCGAACAACGCGACCATCAGGTTTTTTGAGGGCGCAGACGCTGGCGTACGAACCTCAACCGATCATCTTGGGGATATTGGGCAATATCAACAGCAGTGTCGTGGCGAAGAGAATGAGTCCGGCTTGACGAACTTTCGAATGCTTGAACATGGCTGACCCGCCTTTTTTGTTATTTCCTGGAGGCCAGCCTGCTTTTCTCCATCACGGCTGGCGTTGCACTTCCTGTCTGACAAGTGTCTCGGCAAAACCCGACGACGCGCTTGTACAAGGATTACATTAGGGGCCCCGGCGGCTCTGGCTTAGACCCAATTTGTATGAGCTTGATGCTTTTTGCTATCAGAACGGCATGAGGCCTATTGCCACCTTCTTGCCGGCCCTTTTGCTAGACAGCTCGCTTTCCTGAATCGGTTAACCCGATAGCTCGCTACCGTTCGTCTGAGCGTGGTCGTCAACCCCGTTGAGCGCTGCGGTCATTGAATCGTGCGCTACTGGGCTTATGGTTAGAGGCATGGCAATGCCCCCGGTTTGGCGAGGAATTCATGACCGAAGCTTTGATTTTCGACGCGTTACGCACCCCCCGTGGCAAAGGCAAGGCCGATGGCGCCTTGCACAGTGTCAAGCCGGTCACCCTGGTGGCTGGCTTGCTCGATGCCTTGCAGCAACGCATGGACCTGGACACCCGCCAGGTTGACGACATTGTGCTCGGCTGCGTGACGCCAATCGGCGAGCAGGGCGCCGACATCGCCAAGACCGCTGCGCTGGTGGCCGATTGGGACGTCAGCGTGCCGGGCGTGCAGCTCAACCGCTTTTGCGCCTCGGGCCTGGAGGCGGTGAACCTGGCGGCCATGAAAGTACGTTCCGGTTTCGAAGACCTGGTGGTGGCCGGTGGCGTCGAGTCCATGTCCCGGGTGCCCATGGGCGGCGATCGCGGCGCGTGGGCGCTGGACCCGCAATCCAACCTGCACGGGCATTACATCCCCCAGGGCATCGGCGCCGACCTGATCGCCACGTTGGAAGGCTTCAGCCGCGAGGACGTCGATCGCTACGCGCTGCACTCCCAGCAAAAAGCGGCACGCGCCCGGGCCGACGGCTCGTTCGATAAATCCCTGGTGCCAGTGCGGGACCAGAACGGCATCGTGCTGCTGGACCACGACGAGTTCATCCGCGTCGACTCCACCCTTGAAGGCCTGGGCAAGCTCAAGCCGAGCTTCGCGGCCATGGGCCAGATGGGCTTCGACGGCACGGCGCTGCGGGTCTATAGCCAGCTCGAACGGGTCGACCATGTGCACACGCCGGGCAACAGTTCGGGCATCGTCGACGGCGCCGCCCTGATGTTGATCGGCTCCGAGGCCAAGGGGCGAGCCCTGGGCTTGCAGCCTCGGGCACGAGTCGTCGCCACGGCCGTCATCAGCACCGACCCGACCATCATGCTCACCGGCCCGGCGCCAGCCACCCGCAAGGCCCTGGCCAAGGCCGGGTTGCGGGTGCAGGACATCGACCTGTTCGAAGTCAACGAAGCCTTCGCCAGCGTGGTGCTCAAGTTCATCAAGGACATGGCTATCGACCCCGCCAAGGTCAACGTCAACGGTGGCTCCATCGCCCTGGGGCATCCCCTGGGCGCCACCGGGTGCGCGATCCTGGGCACGCTGCTCGACGAATTGGAGGCACGGCGCCTGCGCTATGGCCTTGCGACCCTCTGTGTCGGTGGCGGGATGGGCATTGCCACCGTCATCGAACGCCTCTGAGCCTCGACTTCAAGGAACGCTTTTTCATGACCGATGCCATCCGCTACGAAACCGGCCCGGACCGGATCGTCGTCCTGACCCTGGACCTGCCGGGCCAGAGCAGCAATACCCTGAACGCCCTCTACCGCCAGGCCATGGCCGCCTGCGTCGACCGTTTGCAGGCTGAAAAGGATGCGATTGCCGGGGTGATCATCACCTCGGCCAAGGGCACCTTCTCGGCGGGCGGGGATTTCAACGAGCTGATCAAAGTCGGCAAGCCCGAGGCCAAGGCTTTCTATGACACCATCCTGGGATTCAAGGCGCAGCTACGGGCCTTGGAAACCCTGGGCAAGCCCATTGTGGCGGCTATCAACGGCGCCGCCCTCGGTGGCGGTTGGGCAATCTGCCTGGCCTGTCATCACCGCGTCGCGCTGGACGAGCCGTCGGTGCAGATCGGGTTGCCGGAGGTCACCTTCGGCTTGCTCCCGGGCGGCGGCGGGGTGGTGCGGATGGTGCGCCTGCTCGGCTTGGAAAAGGCTTTGCCGTATCTGCTCGAAGGCGAGAAGGTCGGTGCGCGGCAAGCACAGCAGGCGGGTTTGATCGATGAGCTGGCGCAGGATCCCGAGCAATTGCTGGCCAAGGCCCGCGCCTGGATTCTCGCCAACCCCAACGCGGTCCAGCCATGGGATGTGAAGGGCTATCGGATTCCTGGCGGCACGCCTTCCGACCCTGGCGTCGCCTCCATGCTGGCGATTGCGCCCTCGATCCTGCGCAACAAGACTCAGGGTTGCTTGCCGGCACCGGAGAAAATCCTCTGCGCCGCCGTGGAGGGCGCCCAAGTGGATTTCGACACCGCCCACCTGATCGAAACCCGCTATTTCACTGAGCTTGCGACCGGCCAGGTGGCGAAGAACCTGATCGGCACCTTCTGGTTCCAGCTCAACGAGATCAAGGCCGGCGGTGCGCTTCCACGCGGTCTTGCGTCCTGGGAGATCATCGAGGGCGTCCACAACAGCGAAGCGATCCTGGCGCGGGGTTTTGATTTCGACCTGCAAATAAACCAGGCGCCGACGGGGGGCAACGACCGTCGGGAGGGCTTCATCTCCCGGCTCTTTGGCGCTTATACCCATGAAGGCATTGCCATGCTCGGCGAAGGCATCAGCGCGCCGATGATCGAGACCGAAGCGCGCAAGGCCGGGATGCGGGTCGGACCGCTGGCGATCTCTGACGAAATGTCCCTCATCCGGATGCGCCATATCCGTGCGCAAACCGCCAAGGACCTTCAAGCAGAAGGGAAAACGCCGACCGAGCATCCGGCATTCGCCGTGGTCGACTGGCTGCTCGATGAGTGCCAGCGGTCGGGCAAGGCCGCCGGTGCCGGTTTCTACGAATACCCGGCCAACGGGCAGAAGTCCCTTTGGCCACTGCTCAGGCGTCGTTTCGAGAAAGCCGACGGGCAGATCTCGCCGCAGGATATCCGTGATCGCCTGTTGTTCATCCAGGCCCTTGAGACCGTGCGTTGCATGGAGGAGGGCGTGCTGGCCTCGACCGCCGAGGCCAACATCGGCTCGATCTTCGGCATCGGCTTCGCCACCTGGGCCGGCGGGGCGTTGCAGTTCATCAACCAGTATGGACTGCGGGATTTCGTGGCCCGTGCGCAGTACCTGGCCGAGCAGTATGGCGAACGTTTCTCACCGCCGGCGTTACTGCTGGAAAAAGCCGCCAGGCAGGTGCCATTCTGAGGCGCTGAGGGGCTTGCCTTGGGACCGTGTTTCGAGGCAGGCTCTGGGGTGTGCAATATTCCCATCATCGTGTCAGGTATTTTTTATGTCCCTACGCATCTGCATTCTGGAAACCGATATTCTGCGTCCGGAACTGGTCGATCAATATCAGGGTTACGGGCAGATGTTCCAGCGCCTGTTTTCGCAACAGCCCATTGCCGCCGAATTTGTCGTCTACAACGTGATGCAGGGGCATTACCCCAGCGATGACGAGCAGTTCGACGCCTACCTGGTCACCGGCAGCAAGGCCGACTCCTTTGGCACTGATCCGTGGATTCAAACCCTCAAGACCTACCTGCTGGAGCGCTACCAGCGGGGCGACAAGTTGCTGGGGGTGTGCTTTGGGCATCAATTGTTGGCGCTGTTGCTCGGCGGCAAGAGCGAGCGCGCCACCCAAGGCTGGGGCGTGGGCACCCATCGTTACAAACTGGCTGCCAAGGCGCCCTGGATGAGCCCGGTGAAGGAAGAGCTGACCTTGCTGATCAGTCACCAGGACCAGGTCACCGAGCTACCCGAAAACGCCACGGTGATCGCCTCCAGCGACTTCTGTCCGTTCGCTGCCTACCACATCAATGATCAGGTGCTGTGCTTCCAGGGCCACCCGGAATTCATTCACGACTACTCCCGGGCCCTGCTGGAAATTCGCCAGCAACACCTCGGTGAGCAGGTCTACAGCCAGGGCATGGCGAGCCTCGACCAGGAGCACCATGGCACGACGGTGGCTGAGTGGATGATGCGTTTCGTCGCTCACAAGCCGCAGGCGGAAACGACCCAAGGCTGAAGATCACCACTCATGTGGGAACGAGGCTGCTCGCGATGACGTCAGCCCAGACACCACAAACCCCGTGGCGAGGGAGCAAGC
>NZ_JBMDJD010000026.1:0-87568 GCF_057809015.1 Pseudomonas sp. FG6 | reverse complement strand
TTGCTCCCTCGCCACAAAAGCGCCCTCGTCACAGGTTTACCGCAGGCCTAGGACGAGGCGCTACCGGCCTCTTTGGGCAACCGCTGGTCAATCACCTGATAAAGCGCACTGTCCTGCGGCCAATTACGCATGAATCGCGCGCGGTCGCGGGCGTAGGCGGGGGCGAAGCTGGCGTGGGTGCGGTGTTGGCACATGGCGTCCAGGTCGATCAACGCCCAGCGGTCTTCCTGCCAGAACAGGTTGTGGCCCTTGAAGTCGCCGTGGCTGATGCGTTCGCGAATCAGGTCGGCGAACAGCCGGTCCAGCGCCTGCAATTCAGCCTCGGGAGCGTCACCGCTCTGCACATAAGGGGCAAAACGCTCGATGATGTCCGGACCCTGCAGGTACTCGGTCACCAGGTACGCACCACGACGCAGCCACAGGAAGCGCTTTTCCAGCAACGCCAAGGGCTTGGGCGTGGCGATGCCAAGAAAGGCCAACCGATGGCCCTCGCGCCAGGAATGCCAGGCACGGCTCGGGCGCCAGAAGCGCTTGAGCCAGTGGGCGAAATGCTTGATGTTGTAGCGCTTGATCACCAGGAGGCGACCGCTCACCTCGACCTTGCCGACGCTCGCCGCGCCCCCGGTCTTGTACAGGTGGCCTTGGTCGAGCAACGCATCGGCCTGTTCCAGCACTGGCGTCATGGCCGCCTCTTCATCGCGACGAATGGCGCGCAAGCCAAACGGACCGCGCTGCACACTGAACAGGCTGCACTCGCGCCCCACCTTTGCCAGAAAGTCCTTCAGGCGCCAGGCGTGCACTTTGTCGATCTGTTTTTGCAACGCCTCCATGGGCAACGCGTGCTCTGCGTTGCTCAACAGGTAATGCACCAGCAGTTCTTCGTTGAACGGCTCGATGGATTTGGGCAATTGAGCAAAAAACACCCCGAGATTCTCCAGCACCTTGTCTCGTGACAGCGGCTGGCCCGGGTTCTCGGCGCGGATGCCGGCGCCGTCGATCAAGTAGAGCTTGCCGTCATGGCGCAGCAGGTTGTCCAGGTGCAGGTCTTCCTGCCACAAGCCCTTGCCGTGCAGTTGCGCAACGGCACCCAGGGCCTCAGCCAGCACGGCCGTCTGTTCATCGGCCAATAACGGCAGGTGCTCGACCTGCTTCCAGGCATCCCCCAGGCTCTCGGCGCCTTCGAGCAATTCGAAGAGCAACCAGCCGCCCTCGCCTTCTTTCAGGCCATCGGCCAACAGCAGCGGCGTGGTCAGCCCTTGGTCAGCCAGCAGGCGCACGCCTTGCAGCTCCCGCTGGAAATGCCGGGCCGCCTTGTTGCCCACCAGCAACTTGGCCAACACCGGCCGGCCACGCCAGACGCCGGCGCCAACGTAGCGCTGCCCCGGCAACACCCGCAACAACGACAGCAGTTGCAGTCGTGCGGGACCGGCGGCATCGGCCAGTTCCAGGCTCAACGGCAGGACGGGGTTGCGCCCGGCGCTCTTCAATTCGGACAGTTGCATCAACGGGCTTCCTTGTGGCTGCGCCGGGCGTTCAGGCGTTTCATCCAGCTGTCGACCAACGTACTGTCGCGAGGCTGATCCAAGTAGGCGGACAGCAACTGACGCACTTCCTCTTGGCTCCATTCAGGGGCGCGACGCAGCAAGGGCTCCAGGTCCTTGACCCGGTCACGCTGGCCGAACAGCAAGGGCCGGGTTTTCTCCAGGTCGATCAATTGCGCCTGGTAACCACTGGCGGTGGCTTGCAGGAAGATGTGCTTGGGATAGAAGCAGCCATGGACCTGGCGCATGCCGTGCAGGTGCCGCGCCAACTGGCCACAGGCGTTAAGGATGGTGCTGCGCTGCGCCGCCGTCAGGGTCGACCAGCGTTGCAGCAGCGAATCCAGGTCGTCCCAGCCATCCAGGGCGCGGGTCAGCAGGATCGCGCGCACTTCACCGCCTACTTTGCGCTGACCGTAGAACACCGCTTGCAAGGCCGGGATCCCCAACTGGCGATAGCGGCTGATATTACGGAACTCCCGGGAGAAACTCGGCTCGCCGAAGGGGTGCGAGAAGGTCCGGGTGAGGTAGTTGCTCTGGCGCTTGAGGTAATAGCCCTGCCCTTCCAGATCCAGGCGGAACACGCTGCTCCAGCCATCGCCCGACGTATTGGGTTCGTCCACCGCATCCAGTTGCCGCGCCCACAAGGCGTCGAAGCTGTCCAGGCCGTGGCGTTGCAGCAACGCCCGGTCTTCAGCGGCCAGAAAATCAGTCATTCACGCCCCTCGAAAAATCTCACCACGTGACGGATGCGCTTCTTGTCGTGCGCATCGAGCCGATCGCGCTGGCGGTATTGCAGGTAAAAACGCAGGCGCTGGGTGGTCGACAAATGATACTTGGCAACCTTGTCCAGGCACGCCAGGTCCTTGGTGATACGGTACTTGAGCCAGAAGCCGCGCCAGAAGTCACCGTTCGGGCAGTCGATCAGGAACAGGCGCGCCTGGTCGTCGATCAACAGGTTGCGCCACTTCAGGTCGTTATGGGTAAAGCGATGCTCATGCATGGTCCGGGTGTAGTCGGCCAGTTGCCGGCTCACGTTATCGACCCAGGCACGGTCGGCCAGCCTCGGGTCGCGACGACCGGCCAGGGCCGAGAGGTCTTCGGTGTGCGGCAGCTCGCGCGTGATCATCGCGCCACGGGCATAGGTCGCGCCGTTTCGCTCCAGTCCCCAGCCAATGATATGGGCAGTGGGGATGCCCCATTTGGCGAAGCGCTTGAGGTTCTGCCATTCAGACTTGACCCGTGGTTTGCCCAAGTAACGACGCAACCCCTTGCCGGCACCGACGTAACGCTTGACGTAGTAATTCACGCCATTGCGCTGTACGCGGATCACTTCCGACAGCGGATCGTGGGTCAAGCGCTCGCCCTGCAAGGCGAATACCGCCTCCAGGCTGCCGAAATCCTCGGCCAGCTCCGCGTAGGCAGGCTCCAGTTTCCAACCTGACATCAGAGCGCATCCCCGTACCGCTGTTTGCGCGCATACAACTTGTCGGCCTTGCCTTCGAGCCAGGCCAGCAGGGACGCCTCCTCAGCGAGGATCCGGCGCAGCGGCTGCTGGAAATAGCCCTTGAGGAAGCGCAGCTTGTCGCGGCGGGTCAGGCCAATGTCCAACGCCGAGAAATACAGCGCCGCCAGGTCCTTGTTGCGCCAGCGAGTGGTGATGGCCGGACGGGTCTGGGCGCGGTGCAGGTCGATCACTGAGAGCTTGAAATCCTGCGCGGTCACCGGCTTGTCGGTGTGCAGCAAAAAGTGGCAGATGTAGCAGTCACGGTGGTTGACCCCGGCACGGTGCATCATGCCGGTCATGCGCGCCACTTCGGCGATCAGCGCACGCTTGAGCGCCGGCGGCGGTGGCTGCCGGAGCCAGTCGATGCTGTAGTCTTCCAGGCTGATGGTCGGCGCCAGTTCCTCAGTGACGATGAACGAATGCTGACCCGCCGGGTTGCGGCCTTTCTCGCCGTACGCGACGGCGGTCATGGTCGGCACGCCGACTTGCTGCAAGCGCTGGATGGCGGTCCATTCCTGCCCCGCGCCGAGCACCGGCAGCTTGGCGGTGGTCAGGTTCTTGAAGATCTCGCCCCAACCGATGCCACGGTGGATCTTCACGAAGTAGCCGCGGCCATTCACCTCGGTGCGCAAGGTGCGCCGGGCTTCAAGCTCGCGATAGACCTCGCCCTGGAGAGCCTCGACTTCGGCGAACGCATCGCGCCCGGCCCAGAGGCTCTTGAACGGTTCGGCCAACATCAGTGTCATTGCACGTGCTCCGCCAGAATCACATCGGCCGCGTGTTGCGGCATGCTGTAGAGGTCGGCCGTCTCGGCGAAGGCCACACCGTTGCGGCTCCAGGCCGCGCGCGCACCGGCATCACCCAGCATGCGCGCCAGGTACTCGGTGAGTTGCGCCTGCTCGAATGGCTCGTCCAGCACCAAGCCACTGTTCGCCTCGGCGATGTAGTGAGCGTACCCACACACAGCGCTGACCAGCACCGGCAAGCCCGCCACCAGCGCTTCGAGCAGCACGGTGCCGGTGTTTTCGTTGTAGGCCGGATGGATCAACAGGTCGGCACCCAACAGGAAGCGCGGGATATCGCTGCGCCCCTTGAGGAACCGCACGTTGTCGCCAAGCCCCAGCGCGGCGCTCTGCAATTGGAATACTTTGGGGTCGTCCTGGCCGATTACAAACAATCGGGTGCGTTTTTTCAGTTCCGCAGGCAGCGCCGCCAAGGCTTTGAGGCTGCGATCCACGCCCTTGGTCTTGAATCCGGAGCCGATCTGCACCAGCAGCAGGTCATCGTCGGCCAGTTCGAACTCGGCGCGGAACCCCGCACGAATTTCCTGCGCGTCGGCAGGTCGGCGACGGTCCTGGGCGATGCCCGGCGGCAGCAGGTGGAAACGCTCCAGCGCCGTGCCGTAGTGCTTGATGAACAGCGGCTGCTGGACCTCGGAGATCATCAACACTTCGGTCTTGGCATCCTGTGCGAACACCGCGCGCTCGTACTCGGCGAAATGCCGGTAGCGACCCCAGCGCCGATACAGCGAATTGCGCAGGTTCTGCGCCTTGTCTTCAAAACAGCCGTCGGCGGCGTAGTACACGTCCAGGCCAGGCATTTTGTTGAAACCAATCAAACGGTCCACCGGACGCTTGGCTAGGTCAGCCTCCATCCACGCGCTGAGCTTCTCGTTGCGGCGGTGGTTGAACAGCGCCTTGACCGGCGCCACCAGCACTTCGAAGCCCGGCGGCACATCACCTTCCCAGATCAGCGTGTAGACGCGGATCTGGTGCCCACGCTGCTGGCACTCCAGGGCAATACGCATGAAGTCACGCTGCAGGCCACCGAAGGGGAAGTACTTATAAAGGACAAAAGCCAATTGCATCAGCGCGGCTCCTCAGCCAATAACGTGCTCAGGTGGCTGGCAACACGCTCGGGATTCAGACGCGTGAAGCACAGGGGCTGCTCGCGTTTCAGGTCAAACCGACGGGTATCTTCGGCGGTTGGTGAATAAGTGCATTGTTTCTGCATGCACGGTGCGCAAGGGAAATCGCTGGCCAGATGAACCTGGCCCTTGCCGTAGGCGCCGGTCAACACCGGGTTGGTCGGGCCCAACAGCGAAATGGTCGGCACATCCAGGGCCGCAGCCAGATGCCCCAGGCCGGTGTCCACGGCAACGCAGGCCTGGGCGCCGGCGAGCACCTTGCCCATGCCACCGAGGTTAAGCTTCGGCAGCACCAAGGCATTGCGCAACCCGCTGGCGATGCGTTCGGCCCGGGCCTTCTCGGCCGGGTTGCCCCACGGCAGTTTTACCACCACGCCGAACTGCCCCATGCGCTCAGTGAGCTGGCGCCAGTAAAGTTCGGGCCAGTGCTTGGAGTCCCAGGTCGTGCCGTGCAGGAACACTACGTACGGATATGGGCGTGGCAATTCCACCAGGCGGTCGACATCGAGCCCATAGTTACCCAGCGTCTGCGGCAAGTCATAACCCAGCGCCAAGGCAAACAGTTGCCGCACACGCTCGACCGCGTGCTGCCCGCGAGCCACCGCCAGCCGACGCGAATAAAAGCGTGCAGCCAGGGGCTCACGAGCCGATTGTTTATCCAGGCCAGCAACCGGCGCCTTGACGTAGCGCGTCAGCCAGGCGCTTTTCAGCAAGCCCTGGGCATCGATCACCAGGTCGTACTTCTCGGCGCGCATATTTTGTTTGAAGCGACGCCATTCGCCGCTCTTGATGGTTTGCCAGAGGTTCTTGCGCCAGCGACGAATCGCCACCGGAATGACCTTGCCCACCGCCGGGTGCCAGGTGGGGATTTCGGCAAAGCCTTCCTCCACCACCCAATCGAACCGGATGCCGGGGATCGCCCGCACTGCATCGGTCAACGCCGGCAAGGTGTGAACCACATCACCCAGCGAAGAGGTCTTGATCAGCAATACCCGCAAGTTACTGCACCTCCACCGGAGTGCCCTGCAAACGCTCCAGGGCATCGTTCACCACAGGCGGCATGAGCTGGCGCAGGCAGTTGTAATGACCGAAGCGACAGGTGCGGTCGAAGCACGGGCTGCATTCGATGCCCAGGCGCACGACTTCGACCTGGTCGGCCAGCGGTGGCGTGAAGCCCGGCGACGTGGAGCCATAGACCGCCACCAGTGGACGGTTCAAGGCCGCTGCCACGTGCATCAGGCCCGAGTCGTTGGAGACCACCGAATCGGCGCAGGACAGCAGGTCGATGGCCTCGGCCAGGGAGGTGTCGCCGCTGAGGTTCACCGACTCTTCCCGCAGCCCCGGGATCAGTCGCGAGCGGATATCTTCGCCCACCGGATGATCCTTTTTCGAGCCGAACAGCCAGACTTGCCAGCCTTCGCGGATTTTCGCCTCCGCCACCTGGGCGTAATGTTCCGCCGGCCAGCGCTTGGACTCACCGAACTCGGCACCCGGACACAGGGCCAGCACCGGACGATCGAGGCTCAGGCCGAACTTGGCCAGCGCCGCCTCGCGGGTCACCGGGTCGATGGCAAGGCTCGGGCGCGGATAGGGCTTGGGCAACTCGGCACCCGGCTCGTAGGCCAGGGCCATGAAGCGCTCGATCATCAGCGGGTAGCGATCCTTGTCCAGCGGGCGCACGTCGTTGAGCAGGCCATAGCGAAACTCGCCACGCCAGCCAGTGCGCTTGGGGATGCCCGCGAAGAACGGCACCAGCGCCGACTTCAACGAATTGGGCAACAGGATCGCCTGGTCGTACTGGCCGGCCAGGGACTTGCCGATGCGCCGACGGGTCGCCAGCTCCAGCACGCCGTGGCCGAGCGGGAAGCTCAAGGCTTTGCGCACCTGGGGCATGCGCTCGAGGATCGGCCGGCTCCACTCGGGGGCCAGGACGTCGATTTCGCACTGCGGGTGGCGCTGCTTCAGGCACTGGAACAGTGTCTGCGCCATCACCATGTCACCGACCCAACTGGGCCCAACGATCAGAATATTCATGTGTTTTCCAAGAACGATACGGGGAGGCCTACGCCTCCCCGCCTCGACAATCACTGTGGCTTAGGTCGTTGCCTGTTGCCCTAATCTACAAAAACATCCATGTCGCCTGATACTCCGCTATCGCGAGCAGGCTCGCTCCCACAGGGAGGGGTGCCTTTGTTTCAAGTGCGGTGCAGCACCACCAATCCACTGTGGGAGCGAGCCTGCTCGCGATGAGGCCATGACATTCAACATTCATGTCGCCTGACACTCAGCCTTCGCGAGCAAGCCCGCTCCCACATTCAAATACTCAACTCAGTCCCAGCTCCCGCCAGATCCGCAATACCTGCCGGCGCTCGTCGACGAACTGATCGCCGGTTATCACCCCCGGGTCTTTCTGCAAGGCCTGGCGGTGAGCGGCGGAGCGGAAGGCTTTATAGGCCTCGCGCAACAGGGTGGCGTCTTCGGCCGGCATCAGCCCGACTTCCTGCAACCCGTCCAGGATGCGGATGTTATCGGTGTAGCGCACCAACGATGGATGCTCTTCGGACCACGCCAGAGCCGCGTATTGCACCATAAATTCAATATCGACGATACCTCCGGCATCCTGCTTGAGGTCGAAGGGCGCCGTGGCCTCGAACGCGTTTGGCGCGGTGCCGGCGGCGGTGGCCTTACTGCCGAGGTTATCGCGCATCTTGGCGCGCATCTCGCTGACTTCCTGGCGCAACGTCGGCAAATCGCGCTTGCGCCCCAGCACCTGGGCGCGGACTTTCTCGAACGCCTGGCCCACGTCCGGACTGCCCACCAGCACCCGGGCCCGTACCAGCGCCTGATGTTCCCAGGTCCAGGCTTCGTTTTCCTGGTACCGGGCAAACGCACCGAGGGAGCTGACCAGCAACCCCGACGCCCCGGACGGTCGCAGGCGCATGTCCACTTCATAGAGTTGCCCGGAGTTGGTCTGGGCGGTCAGCAAGTGAATGATCCTTTGGCCGAGCCGGGTGAAGAACTGCGCGCCGTCGATGGGTTTCGGCCCGTCGGTTTCCGCTTGCGGATCGCCGTCATGGATGAATACCAGGTCCAGGTCGGAACCATGCCCCAATTCCAGGCCGCCGACTTTCCCATAACCGACAATAATGAAGCCCGGATCGCACAGGCTGCCGTCGGTGCGCAATGGTACGCCGTGCTTGGCCGCCGTCTGGCGCCAGGCCAGGGCCAGCACTTGTTCGAGGATCGCCTCGGCCAGCCAGGTCAGGTAATCGCTGACCTTCATCAACGGCAGGCTGCCGGCGATTTCCGAAGCGGCGACGCGCAAACGGTGCGCCAGCTTGAAATGCCGCAAGGCCTCCATTTGTTGCTCAAGGTCATCCTCGGGAATACGCGTCAAACGCTCGCGCAACTCCGCCGCCAGTTCCGGCGCCAGCGGCGGCTTGAACAGGCGGCCCTCGTTGAGCAATTCATCGAGCAGCAAAGGGAAGCGAGTGATCTGCTCGGCAATCCACGGGCTCGCCGCACACAACGTCAGCAAGCGCCGCAGGGCCCCAGGGTTCTCCGTCAGCAGCACCAGGTAAGCCGATCGGCGCGCCACGGCTTCGACCAACGGCAGCACCCGTTCCAGCACCAGGTCCGGACTGGCATGCTCCACGGCCTGGGCCAGCAGGCGCGGGATGAACGCATCCAGACGCTCGCGCCCCAAGCGCTGCATGGCGCGCAATTGCGGGCTGCCACGCAGCACGGCCAGCGCCCTGAGGGCCTTGGGCGCATCGACAAAACCACCGTCCTGCAACTGGCGGCAAGCCGCCTCTTCGTCCTGGCTGTCTTCCCACAAGGGCAGCCATTCGCCGCCCACCACCACTTCGCTTTCGACGCCGGCTTCTTCATCCGGGTCCGCAATGACCTGGCCGAAATGCCAGGCCACCCGCCCGCGCCAATGCATCAGTCGTTCATGGAAGGTCGTCCAATCGGCAAAGCCCAGCATGAATGCAATGCGCGCCTGGTCCTGCGGGCTGTCCGGCAACATCTGGGTCTGGCGGTCGGCGATGGCCTGAATCGCGTGCTCGGTATAGCGCAGGAACTCATAACCCTGGCGCAGCTCGGCAATCACCTGGGCGGGCAGGTAGCCCTGGCCTTCCAGGGTGCCCAGCACCTTCAAGAGTGGGCGCTGCTGCAAGCTCAAGTCACGACCACCGTGGATCAGCTGGAACGCCTGGGCGATGAACTCCACCTCGCGAATACCGCCCGAACCCAGCTTGATGTTGTCGGCCATGCCCTTGCGCCGCACTTCCTGCTGGATCAGCTGCTTCATGGTGCGCAGCGCCTCGATGGCGGAAAAATCCAGGTAGCGCCGATAAACGAACGGTCGCAGCATGTCGAGCAATTGCCCACCCGCAACCTGATCGCCCGCCACCACCCGCGCCTTGATCATCGCGTAGCGTTCCCAATCGCGCCCCTGGTCCTGGTAATACTGCTCCAGCGCATTGAAGCTCAACACCAGCGCCCCGGCCGAACCATATGGGCGCAGGCGCATGTCGACGCGGAAGACGAAGCCGTCGACGGTCATCGGGTCCAGGGCCTTGATCAGGCGCTGGCCAACGCGGATGAAAAATTCCTGGTTATCCAGCGGCCGCTTCACACCGACGGTTTCGCCACCTTCGGGATAAGCGAAGATCAGGTCGATGTCCGATGAAAGGTTCAGCTCGACCGCGCCGAGCTTGCCCATCCCCAGGATGACCATCTGCTGCGGCTCGCCGCTGCGCCGACCGGTGGGCGTGCCGAACTGTTGGCTGAGGCGCTGGTACAACCATTGATACGCCTGGTCGATACAGGTGTCGGCCATGTCGGAGAGGTCGCGGCAGGTCTGGACCAGATCGGCCTGGCGGGTCAGGTCGCGCCAGATGATCCGCACCTGCTGGCGGGTGCGCTGGCGACGCAAGACCCGGCCCAGTTCGTCCTCGGTCTCGGCCGCCTGTACCGCGGCACCGATCTGCGCGCACATTTCGCCGGGGGCGAAGCTGCGGTTCAGTTCACCACTGCGCACCAGCTCCAGCAGCATCACCGGATCACGCAGGCTCTGCTCGATGACAAAGTCGCTGGCGGCAGCGACGCGCTTGAATGCGTCCCAGTGTCGCAGGGTCCAGGTGGAAAAACCGTGGTCGTCGTCGAGACGGCCCACGGCTGCACGGAACGACTGCTCGGCGCGACTGACCAATGGTTGGAGAATCACCGGTAGCATTTCCGGGATTTGAACGAGCGAAGGCAGGCTCATGGTCTATCCTTGATCGGCGCGGGAAGGGCTGGATGTAGTGTTTTTTCAAAAGACACTACCTGATTGACTGTCGAACAAAGATGATAAATAGCTGAAAATCTGTTTTTATTGGCAGCCGACATCAAGTTTCTACCTGCTCGAGTTGGTTCATGACCAACAGTATCGATTATTCTCACAAGGAAACGAGGGGCCATAGGCCGCTCAGGTGTAGTTTTACTACTCGTCTATACATTCGAAAGGCTGAAACGGCCAACGATTTGTAGTAAAACTACACGCCGCCGAAACAACCTTCGGCAATCCAAGAATTTTATACCGTCTGCCCACAAGGCCAGTCGCAAACTCAGGCAACCGATTCTGGTAGCCTTTCCGCCCTGGAGCAAGCCATGCAAGACCTCGATCCCGTCGAAACCCAGGAATGGCTGGACGCCCTGGAATCGGTTCTCGACAAAGAAGGCGAAGACCGTGCTCACTATCTGATGACCCGTATGGGCGAACTCGCGACCCGCAGCGGTTCGCAACTGCCCTACGCCATCACCACGCCGTACCGCAACACGATCCCCGTTACCCACGAAGCACGCATGCCTGGCGACCTGTTCATGGAACGCCGCATTCGCTCGCTGGTACGTTGGAACGCGTTGGCCATGGTCATGCGTACCAACCTGAAAGATTCGGACCTGGGCGGTCACATCTCCAGCTTCGCCTCCAGCGCGACGCTGTATGACATCGGCTTCAACTACTTCTTCCAAGCCCCGACCGACGAACACGGCGGCGACCTGATCTACTTCCAGGGTCACGCATCGCCAGGCGTCTACGCCCGTGCGTTCATGGAAGGCCGCATCTCCGAAGACCAGATGAACAACTTCCGCCAGGAAGTGGACGGCAACGGCCTGTCCTCCTACCCGCACCCTTGGCTGATGCCGGACTTCTGGCAGTTCCCGACCGTTTCCATGGGTCTGGGCCCGATCCAGGCGATCTACCAGGCGCGCTTCATGAAGTACCTGGAAGCCCGTGGCTTCATCCAGCCAGGCAAGCAGAAAGTCTGGTGCTTCATGGGCGACGGCGAGTGCGACGAGCCGGAATCCCTGGGCGCTATCTCCCTGGCCGGCCGCGAGAAGCTGGACAACCTGATCTTCGTCATCAACTGCAACCTGCAGCGCCTCGACGGCCCGGTTCGCGGCAACGGCAAGATCATCCAGGAACTCGAAGGCGTGTTCCGCGGTGCACAGTGGAACGTCAACAAAGTCATCTGGGGCCGTTTCTGGGACCCGCTGCTGGCCAAGGACGTCGACGGTATCCTGCAACGCCGCATGGACGAAGTCATCGACGGCGAGTACCAGAACTACAAGGCCAAGGACGGTGCGTTCGTCCGTGAGCACTTCTTCAACACGCCTGAACTCAAGGCCATGGTTGCCGACTTGTCCGACGACGAGATCTGGAAACTCAACCGTGGCGGCCACGACCCGTACAAGGTCTACGCGGCGTACCACGAAGCGGTCAACCACAAAGACCAGCCGACCGTCATCCTGGCCAAGACCATCAAGGGTTATGGCACCGGCGCCGGCGAAGCGAAGAACACCGCGCACAACACCAAGAAGGTCGATGTCGACAGCCTGAGGTTGTTCCGCGATCGCTTCGACATCCCGGTCAAGGACAGCGACCTGGAAAACCTGCCGTTCTTCAAGCCTGAAGAAGGCAGCGCCGAAGCCCGTTACCTGGCCGAGCGCCGTGCCGCGCTGGGCGGTTTCGTGCCACAGCGTCGCGCCAAGAGCTTCAGCATCCCGACGCCGCCACTGGACACCCTCAAGGCGATCCTGGACGGCTCGGGCGACCGTGAAATCTCCACCACCATGGCCTTCGTGCGGGTCCTCGCGCAACTGGTCAAGGACAAGGAAATCGGCCCACGCATCGTTCCGATCATCCCGGACGAAGCCCGTACCTTCGGTATGGAAGGCATGTTCCGCCAGCTGGGCATCTACTCGTCCGTCGGCCAGCTCTACGAGCCAGTCGATAAAGACCAGGTGATGTTCTACCGCGAAGACAAGAAGGGCCAGATCCTCGAGGAAGGCATCAACGAAGCGGGCGCCATGAGCTCCTTCATTGCTGCCGGTACTTCGTACTCCAGCCAAAACCAGCCAATGCTGCCGTTCTACATCTTCTATTCGATGTTCGGCTTCCAGCGCATCGGCGACCTGGCCTGGGCGGCCGGCGACAGCCGTACCCGTGGCTTCCTGATCGGCGGTACCGCCGGCCGGACCACCCTCAACGGTGAAGGCCTGCAGCACGAAGACGGCCACAGCCACATGCTGGCCGGGACCATCCCGAACTGCCGCACCTATGATCCGACCTACGGCTACGAGCTGGCGGTGATCATCCAGGACGGCATGAAGAAGATGACCGAAGAGCAACAGGACGTCTTCTACTACATCACCGTGATGAACGAGTCCTACCAGCAGCCAGCCATGCCGGCCGGTGTCGAGGAAGGCATCGTCAAGGGCATGTATCTGCTCGAGGAAGACAACCGCGAAGCGGCGCACCACGTCCAGCTGATGGGCTCCGGCACCATCCTGCGCGAAGTGCGTGAAGCGGCGAAGATCCTGCGTGACGAGTTCAACATCGGTGCCGATGTCTGGAGCGTGACCAGCTTCAACGAGTTGCGTCGCAACGGCCTGGCCGTAGAGCGCAGCAACCGCCTGCACCCTGGCCAGAAGCCAAAGCTGAGCTACGTCGAAGAATGCCTGAACGGCCGCAAAGGTCCGGTCATCGCCTCTACCGACTACATGAAGCTGTTCGCCGAGCAGATCCGCCAGTGGGTTCCTTCCAAGGAATTCAAAGTGCTGGGCACCGACGGTTTCGGCCGTAGCGACAGCCGCAAGAAGCTGCGTCACTTCTTCGAAGTCGACCGTAAGTTCGTTGTGTTGGCAGCCCTGGAAGCCCTGGCTGACCGTGGCGATATCGAACCGAAGGTGGTGGCCGAGGCCATCGTCAAGTTCGGCATCGATCCAGAAAAACGCAACCCACTGGACTGCTGAGGAGAATTTTCGTGAGCGAACTCATTCGCGTACCTGACATCGGCAGCGGTGAAGGTGAAGTAATCGAACTGTTTGTGAAGGTCGGCGACCGTATCGAAGCCGACCAGAGCATCCTGACCCTGGAATCGGACAAGGCCAGCATGGAAGTGCCGGCGCCGAAGGCCGGTGTCATCAAGAGCCTGAAAGTGAAGCTGGGCGACCGCCTGAAAGAAGGCGACGAACTGCTGGAGCTAGAAGTCGAAGGCGCTGCCGCGGCCCCTGCCGCAGCCGCTCCTGCGGCTGCCCCGGCGGCGGCTGAAAAGCCTGCCGCTGCACCGGTTGCCGAGGCCGCTCCGGCCCCGGCGGCTGCGCCTGCTGCCGCCTCGGTCCAGGACATTCATGTCCCGGACATCGGTTCGTCGGGCAAGGCCAAGATCATCGAAGTACTGGTCAAGGTCGGCGACACTGTCGAAGCCGACCAATCGCTGATCACCCTGGAATCCGACAAGGCCAGCATGGAAATCCCATCGCCGGCTGCCGGCGTGGTGGAAAGCGTCGAGATCAAGCTGGAAGACGAAGTGGGTACCGGCGACCTGATCCTGAAGCTGAAAGTGGCCGGTGCTGCTGCGCCTGCCGCGCCAGCGCCAGCCGCAGCACCAGCTGCCAAGGCCGAAGCGGCTCCGGCTCCGGCTGCCGCCGCTCCTTCCGCCAAGGCTGAAGCTGCACCAGCACCGGTCGCTGCGCCTGCACCAAGCGGTGCCAAGGTGCATGCCGGCCCTGCCGTGCGTCAGCTGGCCCGTGAATTCGGCGTCGAGCTGTCCGCCGTCGGCCCAAGTGGCCCACACGGCCGCGTGCTGAAAGAAGACGTGCAAGCCTACGTCAAGGCCATGATGCAGAAGGCCAAGAACGCTCCGGCCGAAGGCGCCACCGGTGGCGCGGGCATCCCGCCAATCCCGGCAGTGGACTTCAGCCGCTTCGGCGAAACCGAAGAAGTGGCCATGACCCGCCTGATGCAGATCGGCGCGTCGAGCCTGCATCGCAGCTGGCTGAACATTCCGCACGTGACTCAGTTCGACCAGGCTGACATCACCGAGCTGGAAGCCTTCCGCGTGGCGCAGAAAGCCGTGGCGGAAAAGGCCGGCGTGAAGCTGACCGTGCTGCCGCTGCTGCTCAAGGCCTGCGCGCACCTGCTCAAGGAACTGCCGGACTTCAACAGCTCCCTGGCCCCAAGCGGCAAGGCTGTGATCCGCAAGAAATACGTGCACATCGGCTTCGCCGTCGACACCCCGGAAGGCCTGCTGGTACCGGTCATCCGCAACGTCGACCAGAAGAGCCTGCTGCAACTGGCTGCCGAAGCCGCTGCCCTGGCCGAAAAAGCCCGGAGCAAGAAGCTCACCGCCGACGACATGCAAGGCGCCTGCTTCACCATTTCCAGCCTCGGCCACATTGGCGGCACCGGCTTCACGCCGATCGTCAACGCGCCGGAAGTGGCGATCCTGGGTGTTTCCAAGGCCACCATCCAGCCAGTCTGGGACGGTAAAGCCTTCCAGCCGAAACTGATGCTGCCGCTGTCGCTGTCCTACGATCACCGTGTGATCAACGGCGCCGCCGCCGCGCGCTTCACCAAGCGTTTGAGCGACCTGCTGGGCGACATCCGTACCATCCTGCTGTAACACCGAGCGGCCCTCCCTCGCGGAGGGCCTTTCGGCCGCTGTTTTCCGAGCGCCACGCTCGTACCTCAACCCCGCCCGTATGGCGGGGCTTTTTTTGCCTGAAATTCGAGCCTGGCAGCCAACCTGGTTCGGGCAGCTGACTTCGCCCCCCGTGGCGAGGGAGCTTGCTCCCGCTGGTCTGCGATATAGACAGTCCGTTCCTTGCTCCAGGTGAACCGCAGCTTTTTCCTACCCCGCAAACCTCAAATGACTACGCCCTCTGTTAGTCATTGCCCACAACCCGCGCCCTCTTCCCGAACGATCCCCACGGCCCGCCACGCTTTAGCATCAGTACGCCAAGCGCATCGACGCCTTGCACCCCCATCACAATGCTGAATATCGAATGGATTCGACCATGTTCAAACCCACCGTAGGCCCCATCGTCGGGCACACGACCACTGACCACGCACGCATATTCCTGCGCGGCGATTACCGCCACCACCCTGTATTTGCCGGTCTGCGCTATCGAGCCAAAGGTGATGCAAGCTGGTCGCAAGGGCATTTCATCCTGCTGAAGGCTTATCGCGACATGTCCGACGTCGTGGTGCTCAACAACCTTCAGCCCGCCACGACTTATGAATACCAGGCAGGCTGGTTCACGCCCTTGAACCCAGGCCAAACCCTGCAAGCCCTTGAAGAACAGACGCTGCGCTGGCCCGCAACGATCTATCGCTTTCGCACACCGTCCCAGCAGGCCGGCACACCGCGCGCCTATATCATCGGTTCGTGCCGGTATCTGCGAATCACCGGAGGGGTTGCACGGCTGCCCGGGCTGGGCGATCGCACCTTTGCCGGCATCAACCGGCTGGTGGCGAAGGCCAACCCACCCATCGACGCGGTGCTGATGACCGGAGACCAGGTTTATCTCGACGACTTGAACATTGTCGCCCCGGACCGGACCTACAAGGACATCCTCTTCAAATACCGAACGGCTTTTTCCCAGCCGCATATCGGCAAGCTCATGGCTGGGACGCCCACCTACATGATCCTCGACGACCACGAAATCGAAGACAACTGGCCAGCCCATAAAACCGGCAACGACGAGATCCTGTACGCCAACGCCCTGCACGCCTATGGGCTTTACCAGGCCAGCCACAGCCCGGCCCGCGAGCGTTCAAGTGACGGCACCCTGCGCAAGCCGCTCAAGCACTACTGGTATTCATTCACCCATGGCGATGTCGGATGGTTCGTCACCGACAGCCGGACCCAGCGCAACCTGTCGCCGGACGATCGACGCATCCTGGACGAGGAACAGGAACACCGCCTGCTCGACTGGCTCGTCAACAACCCGGTCCGGGTCAAGTTCATCGTGACCAGCGTCCTGTTCTACCCCGACACCCGGCATGACGACGGTGACGCCTGGCAAGCTTTTGCGCAGCAACGCCTGCGCCTGCTGGAGACCATTCGTCGCCATCGCATCAGGAATGTGATCTTCGTGTCCGGTGATATCCACGGCTCCCTGACCAGCCGCCTGCGTCACAGCCAGGACACCGGGTTCGAGGTGCACACCATCGTTTCCTCGCCGCTTTACAACAGCAAGCTGCTGCCTTTTGCCAAAGCCACGGATTTTGATTTCGGCGCGTCCATGGCCCGGACCGAAGACGGTGACTATCACTATGAACTGACCAGCAAGGTGATCAGCCAGGACAACTTCGCCCGGCTGCATGTCACGGCCCAGAGCGTGCAGGTCACCTTTCACAACCGCGACGCAGTCGCGTTGCAGAGCGTCTGGATCGCTCTGCACTGACGGACGGTAGCATCCTTTGCACCTTCCGATCGGCTGGCGACTGGAGAAATCCTTTTGTCGGCCGATAAAAGGTTTATAGCACTTGGCCTTCATGTCTCTTGTCAGTCAGTGCCGCAATGATGCAACCTTGCGGCAACCGGTAGTAACGAGGGCGTCAGCCCGGCGCGATCAGCATTTTCGAAGCGAGTTTCCCCATGAAAAGCCAACCCGATGCCGCCAGCCGTATGGTGGCCGAGGTAGTGACGCAGTTACCGGTGCCCTCGCGGCTCGGCATGCTGCGTTTCGAGCGGCTGAATGAAGCGAGCTGGGCGCTGTTGTTCCTCGACCCCAACTGTGAACACTACTTTGGCCTGCCGGCCGTGGAGCTGTGTTCGCTGGTCAGCTCGCCCTACGCCAGCCTGATGGAACCCGAAGCGCGCTATCAATTGCACGACGCCATCCAGCAGCAACTGGCACAGGCGTCGCATTACCAGATCAGTTACACGCTCCACACCACCAAAGGTCCCATGAGCGTGCTGGAAACCGGTGAAGCCTATAAGCAGCACAATCGCCACCTGTTGCGCGGTTACCTGCTGGCCGTGGACCGCCTGCCGCAACATGAATCGCCCCTGCCGACCGTGGACCTGGAAACCCAGAATTCCCGCCTGCAGATCGCCCTGGAACTTAACCAGCGCGCCCAGCAAGAACAACTTCAGCACTTGGACCGGGTCCGTGCCCAGCAGGACCTCATCCTGTTGCTGACGCGCCAACGCTACAGCGCCAACAATTCCCTGCTCGAAGCCGCCGAACTCATCACCCGCAGCGCCTGCGACATCTACCAGATCGACTGCGCCAGCCTGTGGAACCTGGAAAATGATCAGTTGGTGCCCATTTCAGCCTATAACCGGGCAACCCAGGAGTACTTCCTGCCGACGGTGATCAACGCCGACGAATACCCCAACTACATGGAAGCGTTGCAGACCTGCCGCGCCATCGATGCCCATAACGCGATACGTGACCCGCGTACCCGGGAGCTGGCCGAAAGCCTGCGCAGCCGCAACGTCAATGCCATGCTCGATGCCAGTGTGCGTATCGACGGTCAGGTGGTCGGCGTGCTGTGCCTGGAGCAAGTGGGCGCCACCCGCGCCTGGCAGTCGGACGAGATAGCCTTTGCCGGTGAGCTGGCGGACCAGTTCGCCCAAGTGATCAACAACCACAACCGGCGCACCGCCACCAGCGCCCTGCACCTGTTCCAGCGCGCCGTCGAGCAGAGCGCCAACGCGTTCCTGCTGGTCAACTGCGACGGTGTGGTGGAGTACGTCAACCCCAGCTTCACGGCTATCACCCAGTACACCACCGAGGAAGTCCACGGCCAGCGCCTGGCCGAATTGCCGGCCCTGGAAAACCTCAGCGAGTTGCTGTTCGACGCGCCGTCCGCCCTGGCCCAGGGCAACAGCTGGCAGGGCGAGTTCAAGAGCCGGCGCAAGAACCTGGAACCCTACTGGGGACAACTGTCGATTTCCAAGGTCTACGGTGACAACCGCGAACTGACCCACTACATCGGCATCTACGAAGACATCACCCAGTCCAAGCTGGCCCAGCAGCGCATCGAACGCCTGGCGTATACCGACAACCTGACCAACCTGGGCAACCGTCCGGCCTTCATTCGCAACCTGGACGAGCGCTTCGCCCGGGACAGTGATTCGCCGATCTGCCTGCTGCTGGTGGACATCGACAACTTCAAGCGCATCAACGACAGCCTTGGCCACCAGACCGGCGACAAGCTGCTGATCAGCCTGGCCCGGCGCCTGCGCAATAGCCTGAGCCCCAGCGGCAGCCTGGCACGTTTTGCCAGTAACGAGTTCGCCGTCCTGTTGGACGACACCGACCTGGAGGCTGGCCAGCAGGTCGCCAGCCAGTTGCTGATGACCCTCGACAAACCGATGTTCGTCGACAACCAATTGATCAGCGTGACCGGCTCTGTCGGCCTGGCCTGCGCGCCCCTGCACGGCCGCGACCCGCAGACCCTGATGCGCAACGCCGGCCTCGCCCTGCACAAGGCCAAGGCCAACGGCAAGCACCAGGTCCAGGTATTCACCGAAGCGCTGAATGCCGAGGCCAGCTACAAGCTGTTCGTGGAAAACAACCTGCGCCGAGCCCTGACCCAGAACGAACTGGACGTGTTCTACCAGCCCAAGCTGTGCCTGCGCAGCGGTCGCCTGCTGGGCATGGAAGCGCTGCTGCGCTGGAATCACCCGGAAAAAGGCATGATCCGCCCCGACCAGTTCATCAGCGTCGCCGAAGAAACGGGCCTGATCATTCCAATCGGCAAATGGATCGCCCGCCAGGCCTGTCGGATGAGCAAGCAATTGACTGCCGCCGGCCTGGGCAATTTGCAGGTGGCGATCAACTTGTCGCCCAAGCAGTTTTCCGACCCGGACCTGGTTGCCTCACTCGCCAGTATCCTCAAGGAAGAACAACTGTCCGCCCGCCTGCTGGAGCTGGAACTGACCGAAGGCTTGCTGCTGGAAGCCACCGAAGACACCCACTTGCAGCTCGACCAACTCAAGCACCTGGGCCTGACCCTGGCCATGGACGATTTCGGCACCGGTTATTCGTCGCTCAGCTACCTGAAGAAATTCCCGATCGACATCATCAAGATCGATCGCAGCTTCATCCATGAAATCCCCGACAACCAGGACGACATGGAGATCACCTCGGCGGTGATCGCCATGGCCCACAACCTGAAGCTCAAGGTAGTGGCCGAGGGCGTCGAAACCTCCCAGCAGCTGGCCTTCCTGCGCCGTCACCGCTGCGATGTCGGCCAAGGCTACCTGTTCGACCGGCCGATCCCCGGTTCGGAGCTGGTGGAGAAGCTGCGGCGCTACCCACGCGGGCCGCTTGTCTGACGCCCTTGGCTGTCACGGCCTCTCACCACAGTTGCACCTTTCTTAACTAACCGGCATTGGGCACACTGACTGTCTATTTCACTCAATTCAATCTGACTGAGAGGACTGATGATGGTCTTGCGCTCGGAAATACTGGTGAACAAAAACGTGCTCCCTACTCAAGAACAAGCTCTGCCTGGCCGTGAAACACCGATGACCGTGCCGGAAAAACACTTCGTCCACGACGCGCCGCTGCTGGGCCCGTTTGCCATGGATGTGGATTTCGCAATCTTCGGCCTCGGCTGCTTCTGGGGTGCCGAACGCAAGTTCTGGCAGCGCGAAGGCGTGGTCAGTACGGCGGTGGGCTATGCCGGTGGCTTCACGCCGAACCCGACGTATGAAGAAGTCTGCTCGGGCCTTACCGGCCACAGCGAAGTGGTGTTGGTGGTCTATGAACCGGCCAAGGTCAGCTACGAGCAGTTGCTGAAAATGTTCTGGGAACTGCACAACCCGACCCAGGGCATGCGCCAGGGCAACGACATCGGCACCCAATACCGCTCGGTCATCTACGCCACCAACCCGACTCAACTGGCGGCGGCGCAGCACAGCAAGCAAGTGTTCCAGGCAGAATTGAGCAAGGCCGGCAAGGGCGCCATCACCACCGAAATCGAAGAAGCGCCAACCTTCTACTTCGCCGAGGCTTATCACCAGCAGTACCTGGCGAAGAACCCGGAAGGCTATTGCGGGATCGGCGGAACCGGCGTGACTTGCCCGATCTGACTTTATTTTCCGTCCCAATGTGGGAGCTGAGCTTGGCTCCCATAGGAATTTTTTGGCGGATACAACTTCAGTGAGCAGGCCCATACCCATGTGGGAGCGAGCCTGCTCGCGATAGCGGTGTGTCAGTCACCGGGATGTTGGAGGTGCCGTCCCCATCGCGAGCAGGCTCGCTCCCACAGGTCCGGCGCCAATGCATCCGATCAGCTTTCAGCGATTAACCAATCCATCTGCCACCCACCCTGGGTCTGCGCGAGCTTTTTCGACAGCCAAGGCAGCAGCTCGCGCAATTCCTCTTCCAGGCCCCACGGCGGATTGGCAATCGCCAGGCCGGAGCCGTTCAGGCTGTTGGGAGTGTCCAGTGGGTGCACCAGCAATTCCACACGTAACAGTTTAGGTGCTCCAGTGCCTGCCAGGTCCTGGTAGAAGCGGCGCAACATCCGCTGGTCTTTCACCGGGTACCAGATCGCGGCCACCGTCTGGCGCATCCGGCCGATGGCCTCCTTCAGCGACGCGGCGCAGCGCTGCATCTCGTCAAGCTTTTCAAATGGCGGATCGATCAGCATCAGGCCGCGTTTCTCCGCCACCGGCAACAGCGCCCGAGGCACGTGCCAGCCTTCACCCAGGTGCACCGCCACGCGGCGGTCGCCCTTCATGTTGTCCTTGAGCAGCACGCCATCCTCGGGGTGCTTTTCGTTGAGCAGCACCCGGTCCTGGGCGCGAGTCAGGCGCCGTGCCAGCTCAGGCGAGCCCGGGTAGTAGCGCAACTGCCCGTCCGGGTTCATCTCATGAAGCACCTTCATGTAGTCGGCAGTCAGTGGCGGCAGATCATCCTGGCCCCACAACCGCGCGATGCCTTCGAGGTACTCACCGGTACGATTGGCCTGGTCACCCTGCAAATCGTACAGCCCGATGCCCGCGTGGGTGTCGAGGTAGGCAAAGGGTTGCTCCTTGCGCGACATCAGGGCAATGAGGCGGGTCAAGGTCAGGTGTTTGAACACATCGGCGTGATTGCCGGCGTGGAAGGCGTGGCGATAATTCATGGCGGCTCCTGCGAAGGCCGACGAGTTTACCTTGAAGCACGCCGAACGTCAGGCGTCGAGAGCCGAGCGGCTGCGGCGTCACCCACCTCTCGATGCATAGGTGAATGGGGGCGCCACCCCACAAACACCGTCCCGGCAGCGCTGGCATTCTTCGCAGAATGGCGCAGCGCCCTTCAGGCTCAGGATTTGTGCGAGGGACAGGCGGGGCGCGACGGCGGCCAGTTTTTCCACGCCGCCCGGCACGACGGCCGCTGCAGCCATGACGGCCATCGGCGCGCCACCGACCTCGATCGGCACGCTGCTGAATATTCCGCCGGCGCCAAGGGTGATCCAGTGCCCGCCCGCCTGGATGGTTGCACTGACGCCACCGTCCAGCACCACCTGTTGGCCGGCACGGACATGAAAGTGCCCGTCAGCGCTGGTCGATTGGCTGCCCACGCGAATGTGCCGCCCGCCTGTCACCGATAGATGGTCATCCTGCCGGACCTCGGCCTGGCGTCGGCCATGGGTGACGCGCTGCTCGTCGGCCTTGAGTTCGTGATGGGAGGTGCCGGTGACGACAATGCTGCGCTGATGATCGACCTGCACCCGCTGGTCATGCAGCACATGCTGGGTCCAGTTGCGCTGCGCCCGCAGGTAGATCTCCTCGGCCCCCTTGCGGTCTTCGATGCGCAGTTCGTTGTAGCCATCGCCGCCGGGGCTGCTCTGGCTGCGCCAGACGCTGCGGGTCTTGTCCGTCGGCAGGTCCAGCGGCGGCGGGTTGGCGCCGTTGGGCAGGCAACCCACGACCAGGGGGCTGTCCACATCGCCGTTCATGAACCCCACCAGCACTTCCATGCCCACCCGAGGGATCATCACCGCGCCATAACGATCATGGGCCCAGCCGGAGGCCACCCGCAGCCAGCAACTGCAATGTTCATCGCCCTGGCCATCGCGGTCCCAGGCCAGCTGCACCTTGACCCGCCCGAACTCGTCGCAATGAATCTCACTGTCGGCAGGACCGGTCACCACGGCCGACTGATAACCGCGCACGGTGGGCCTTGCCGGCGGCAAGGGCGGCCGGAAGAACACGTCCCAAGGGATCGCCTGGAACGTATTGCGGTAACCCTGGAATGAGTCCGGGCCCTCGCCGAGCGACTCCTCCAGCACCTGGGGTTGACGGCCACGGTGAGTGACGTGGGTCAGCAGCCACAGATCATTCCATTGCGCCCGGGGATGCCCGTCGATTTTCAGGAAATGCCCGCTGACAAGGGCGTGCTGGTCGCTACTGCCCTCGGCCTGGCAAGCGTCGCTGGCGTGACGCTCCAGTGCCCGGCGCGCCCGGCGCTCACCCGCTTCGCCACCGGCAAAGTGGCCGGGATAGCGGTAATCCTCCAGCACGGGCAACTGCTGGCTGTCGAGCTGGGCTTGCAACGACAGGCTGGGCCGGCGGAAATCATAGTCGCGCAGCACCACGGCGCTGCTCCGGGTCTGCAGCTGCACCGCCAGCTGCTTGATCGCCGGCTCTTCGGCGACCATGCCACTGCCCGACCGATAAAGCGTCGGCTTGGGCAGGCGGGGGAATTGTGTCTGGTCATCGGCAAACACCAACAGGTGGCCGTCAGGGCTGTGCCGAAAGTGGTAGTGGATGCCCTCCTCGGCGCAGATCCGCTCGATGAAGGCCAAGTCGCTCTCTGCGTACTGCACGCAGTATTCACGCTCCGGGCATGGCCCGCCGAGCTGGAACTGGAACGCGTCGCCAAGGATGCCATGGTCCTTCAGGACCCGCGCGACGATCGCCGGCACGCTCAAGTGCTGGAAGATCCGCTGGTTGATACGGTGCGCCAGGTACGCCAGGCGTGGCACCAGGCTGATGCGGTAACGGGTCAGGCGCTTGCCCGAATCGCCCTGGGCGACGCTGTAGACCTGGCCATGTATGCCACAGTCGCGGCCGAAAGCCAGGTAGGCCTGGCGATGCAGGATTTCTTCCAACGCCAGGTCCGCGCGCTCACTGACCAGCTCCAGGTCAAAGCGATAGGGCTGACTGATGGCTTCCGTGCCCTCGAACTCAAGCACCTTGAGCGCGTTCGGCCCGCTGTCGAATGTCAGTGTGAAACGGGGTTGGTTGGCAGGCGGGAACATCCGATGTGCCTCTGCTGAATGAAGACCGACGATTCTGCATGAGCAAAGTGCGATCCTGACCGGGGGGCACGAAAAACAGATTTGCCCTACATCCGACAAGACAAAGCCTGCGCACTGGGCTGTATTTTCCGACAGACATCCTTGGCATCCCGACAGCTTTCGTACAAATGAATCAGCAACGTCGCACAACGCATCGCCCACGGGATTGCGACCCGCCGTGATAACGTTCGTCGTCGCCCAGCGCAAAGGACGCACCCCATGACGACCCGCTACGCAAAAATCGCAATGATCCTGGCACTCGCCGCATTCGCCCTGCTGACCGCGTTCAACAACGTCACCGATTACAGCTCCAATTTCAACTTCGTACAGCACGTGCTGAGCATGGACACGACCTTCCCCGACAACGCCGCTCGCTATCGCGCCATCACCCAACCCTGGCTGTGGCACGCCGCTTACTGGCTGATCATCCTCGGCGAAGCCATCACCGCCGGCCTGCTGGGTTTCGGCGCATTGCGCCTATGGCAGGCACGCAGGGCCGAAAGCCTGGCTTTCAGCCAAGCCAAGCGCTGGGCCATCGCGGGGCTCACCGTCGGGTTCTTCGTCTGGTTCTTTGGCTTCATGGTCGTCGGCGGCGAATGGTTCCTGATGTGGCAATCGCAGACCTGGAATGGTCAGGACGCCGCGTTCAGGTTCTACATGGCGATCGTCGGGGTGCTGGTTTTCCTCAACCAGTCCGATGCCGAGATGAAGTGATCTGCGTGGCGAGGGAGCTTGCTCCCGCTGGGCCGGTCCGACGTCTCGGGCGGAGCAGTCCTAATTTATGAGCGCTTCGCGCTCAAGCGGGAGCAAGCTCCCTCGCCACAATGGATCGATCAAGCGCTTAGTGGTTCAGACGGAAATCTTTCTCGGCCGCTTCGAAGCGCTGCACCATACCGGCGGTTGGCGAGCCCAGCTTGCTGACGATGTAGATGGCCAGGCTGGCGAAGATAAAGCCAGGGATGATTTCGTACAGGCCCAGCAGGGCGAAATGCTTCCAGACGATCACGGTGATCGCACCGACCAGGATGCCCGCCAGCGCGCCGTTACGGGTCATGCCTTTCCAGACCACGGAGATCAGCACCACCGGACCGAAGGCCGCACCGAAACCCGCCCAGGCGTAGCTCACCAGGCCCAGCACGCGGTTTTCCGGGTTGGCAGCCAGCGCAATGGCGATCAAGGCGACCAGCAGCACCATGGCACGGCCGACCCAGACCAATTCCAGCTGGGAGGCGCCCTTGCGCAGGAAGGTCTTGTAGAAGTCTTCAGTCAGGGCACTGGAGCACACCAACAACTGGCAGCTGAGGGTACTCATTACCGCCGCCAGGATCGCCGACAGCAGCACACCGGCAATCCATGGATTGAACAGCAGTTTTGCCAGCTCGATGAACACGCGCTCATGGTTCTCGGTCACGGGACCGGCCACATCCGGGTGTGCCGAGAAGTAGGCGATACCGAAAAAGCCTACGGCCACGGTGCCACCCAGGCACAGGATCATCCAGGTCATGGAGATGCGACGGGCATTGGCGATGGACTTGACCGAATCGGCCGCCATGAAGCGCGCCAGGATGTGCGGCTGGCCGAAGTAGCCCAAGCCCCAGCCCATCAGCGAGATGATGCCGATGAAGGTGGTGTTTTTCAGCATGTCGAAGGACGTCGGATCCTTCGCTTCGATCGCCAGGAACGTGGTGTCGACGCCGCCAGTGGCCAGCAGCACGATGATCGGTGTGAGGATCAGCGCGAAGATCATCAGTGTGGCTTGCACGGTGTCGGTCCAGCTGACTGCCAGGAAACCACCGACAAAGGTGTAGGCGATGGTCGCGGCGGCACCGGCCCACAACGCCGACTCGTAGGACATGCCGAAAGTGCTCTCGAACAGACGGGCACCGGCCACGATGCCGGAAGCGCAGTAGATAGTGAAGAACACCAGGATGACCACTGCGGAGATGATCCGCAGCACGCCGCTCTTGTCTTCGAAACGGCTGGAGAAGTAATCCGGCAGCGTCAGTGCGTCGCCGTTATGTTCGGTCTGCACCCGCAGGCGACCGGCCACGAACAGCCAGTTCAGGTAGGCACCGATGATCAGGCCGATGGCGATCCAGCTTTCCGACAGGCCCGACATGTAGATTGCTCCCGGCAACCCCATCAAGAGCCAGCCGCTCATGTCGGAGGCCCCGGCGGACAATGCCGTCACGACGCTGCCCAGGCTGCGACCGCCCAGGATGTAGTCGGATAGGTTGTTGGTGGAGCGATACGCCATCAGGCCGATCAGGACCATGGCGGCGATGTAGATCACGAAGGTGATCAGGGTGGGATTACTAACACTCATGAGGTACGCCCTGGCTTTGTTTTTATGTCGCGGTGGCAGTGGCAAGCGCCGACAACGCGGACGTTGTAGCGACGATTTGCAGACCCGCGTATTTAATGACTGATGTTTCCCCAGGAAAGCCATCAGCCGATGCTCCTCGGCCAAAGACCGGTTGCACCTTGGCCGCGAATGCTATGCAACAAACGAAATCAGGTGCAACCAGTTTCGCCCGAATAAGTTGCACCTGATCGGTTTTCTCGGAAAAAACCGATTTTCTGCTCTTTTTTAGTGCAAGAAAAACAAGTTTGCCAACTGCCAAGGCACCAAAGCGGTGCATGAAAAGACAAGGCCGTGACACTGGCCGATGAAGGGCAGCTCCTTTCAAGAAAAAAAGGGTTGCACCCGGTTGCACCTCTGTCAGGGCGCAGCTAATCTTGCCGCCAGCTGATGCCACGAAATACGTGGTAAACATGAGGATAAAAATATGGCTACCACCACCCTTGGGGTCAAACTCGACGACCCAACCCGCGAACGCCTCAAGGCCGCCGCGACCTCGATTGATCGCACGCCTCACTGGCTGATCAAGCAGGCAATTTTCAATTACCTGGAAAAACTCGAGGGTGGTGCAACCCTGACCGAGCTGAACGGTTCGACCCGTGCCGACAGCGACGATGCGGGAGAGGTCCAGCCCGATCACGCTCACCAGTGCTTCCTTGAGTTTGCCGAGAGCATCCTGCCGCAATCGGTGCTGCGCGCCTCCATCACCGCCGCCTACCGTCGCCCGGAACCCGAAGTGGTGCCGATGCTGATCGAACAGGCCCGCCTGCCGCTGGAAATGGCCGAGGCCACCAACAAGCTGGCCGCTTCGATCGCGGAAAAGCTGCGCAACCAGAAAAGCGCCGGCGGCCGTGCCGGTATCGTCCAGGGCCTGCTGCAAGAGTTTTCCCTGTCGTCCCAGGAAGGCGTGGCACTGATGTGCCTGGCCGAAGCGCTGCTGCGCATCCCGGACAAAGGTACCCGCGACGCACTGATTCGCGACAAGATCAGCACCGGCAACTGGCAGCCGCACCTGGGCAACAGCCCGTCGCTGTTCGTCAACGCCGCCACCTGGGGCCTGTTGCTGACCGGCAAGCTGGTCGCCACCCACAATGAAGCAGGCCTGACTTCCTCCTTGAGCCGCATCATCGGCAAGAGCGGCGAGCCGATGATCCGCAAGGGCGTCGACATGGCCATGCGCCTGATGGGCGAGCAGTTCGTCACCGGCGAAACCATCGCCGAAGCGCTGGCCAACGCCAGCAAGTTCGAATCCAAGGGTTTTCGTTATTCCTACGACATGCTGGGTGAAGCCGCGCTCACCGAGCATGACGCCCAGAAGTACCTGGCCTCGTACGAACAAGCCATCCATTCGATCGGCAAAGCCTCCCACGGCCGTGGGATCTATGAAGGCCCGGGCATCTCCATCAAGCTCTCGGCCCTGCACCCGCGCTACAGCCGCGCCCAGTACGAGCGCGTCATGGACGAGCTGTACCCGCGCCTGCTGTCGCTGACCCTGCTGGCCAAGCAATACGACATCGGCCTGAACATCGACGCCGAGGAAGCCGACCGCCTGGAACTGTCCCTGGACCTGCTGGAGCGCCTGTGCTTCGAACCGCAGCTGACCGGCTGGAACGGCATCGGCTTCGTGATCCAGGCTTACCAGAAGCGTTGCCCGTACGTGATCGACTACGTCATCGACCTCGCCCGTCGCAGCCGCCACCGCCTGATGATCCGCCTGGTCAAAGGCGCGTACTGGGACAGCGAGATCAAGCGCGCCCAGGTCGAAGGCCTGGAGGGCTATCCGGTCTATACCCGCAAGGTGTACACCGACGTGTCCTACATCGCTTGCGCGCGCAAGTTGCTGTCGGTGCCGGAAGTCATCTACCCGCAATTCGCCACGCACAACGCCCACACCCTGTCGGCCATCTATCACATTGCCGGTCAGAACTATTACCCCGGCCAGTACGAGTTCCAGTGCCTGCACGGCATGGGTGAACCGCTGTACGAACAAGTGGTGGGCAAGGTTTCCGAAGGCAAGTTGAACCGTCCGTGCCGCGTGTACGCCCCGGTTGGCACCCACGAGACACTGCTCGCCTACCTGGTGCGTCGCCTGCTGGAAAACGGCGCCAACACCTCATTCGTCAACCGCATCGCCGACCAGTCGATTTCCATCCAGGAACTGGTGGCCGATCCGGTTGCCAGCATCGAACAGATGGCAACCCTGGAAGGCGGCTTCGGCCTGCCGCACCCGCGCATCCCGCTGCCCCGCGATCTGTACGGCAGCGACCGCGCCAACTCCAGCGGCATCGACCTGGCCAACGAACATCGCCTGGCCTCCTTGTCCTGCGCCCTGCTGGCCACCGCCCATAACGATTGGAAAGCCGCGCCGATGCTTGGCTGTGCCGCCAGCGAAGAAGCACCGGCCCCCGTACTGAACCCGGCCGATCACCGCGATGTGGTCGGCCACGTCCAGGAAGCCACGGTCAGCGACGTCGACAACGCCATCCAGTGCGCCCTCAATGCCGCACCGATCTGGCAGGCCACGCCGCCGGCCGAACGCGCGGCGATCCTGGAGCGCGCGGCCGACCTGATGGAAGGCGAGATACAGCCGCTGATGGGCCTGTTGGCCCGCGAAGCCGGCAAGACCTTCGCCAACGCCATCGCCGAAGTGCGTGAGGCAGTCGACTTCCTGCGCTACTACGCGGTGCAGGCACGCAACGATTTCACCAACGATGCCCACCGCCCGCTGGGCCCGGTGGTCTGCATCAGCCCGTGGAACTTCCCGCTGGCGATTTTCAGCGGCCAGGTCGCCGCTGCCCTGGCTGCCGGCAACCCGGTATTGGCCAAACCCGCCGAGCAGACGCCCTTGGTGGCTGCCCAGGCCGTGCGCTTGATGCTCGAAGCCGGGATTCCGGAAGGCGTCCTGCAACTGCTGCCGGGTCGCGGCGAAACCGTTGGCGCCCGCCTGGTGGGTGATGAGCGAGTCAAGGGTGTGATGTTCACCGGTTCCACCGAAGTGGCTCGCCTGCTGCAACGCAACATCGCCGGTCGCCTGGACAACCAGGGTCGTCCGATTCCGCTGATCGCCGAAACCGGCGGCCAGAACGCCATGATCGTCGACTCCTCGGCCCTGACCGAACAAGTGGTCATCGACGTGGTGTCGTCGGCCTTCGACAGCGCCGGCCAGCGTTGCTCGGCCCTGCGGGTGCTGTGCTTGCAGGAAGATTCCGCCGACCGCGTCATCGAAATGCTGAAGGGGGCCATGGCGCAGTCGCGTCTCGGCAACCCGGAGCGCCTGTCGGTGGACATCGGCCCAGTGATCGACGCCGAAGCCAAGGCCGGTATCGAGAAACACATCCAGGCCATGCGCGACAAAGGTCGCACCGTGTACCAGATGGCTATTGCCGACAGCGATGAATGCAAGCGTGGCACCTTTGTCATGCCGACCCTGATCGAGCTGGAAAGCTTCGATGAGCTGCAACGCGAGATCTTTGGTCCGGTGCTGCACGTGGTGCGCTACAAGCGCAAGGAACTGGACCCGTTGATCAATCAGATCAACGCATCCGGCTACGGCCTGACCCTGGGCGTGCACACCCGCATCGACGAGACCATCGCCAAGGTGATCGACAGTGTTCACGCCGGCAACGTCTACGTGAACCGCAACATCGTCGGGGCCGTGGTCGGCGTGCAGCCGTTCGGTGGCGAAGGCCTGTCGGGCACCGGTCCGAAGGCCGGCGGTCCGCTGTACCTGTACCGCCTGCTGTCGACGCGCCCTACCGATGCGATCCAGCAATCCTTCGTCCGCGGCGACGCCCTCAGCGCGCCAGACCTGCGCCTGCGCGAAGCCCTGGGCAAACCGCTGAAGGCCCTGCAAGCCTGGGCCGACAGCCAGAAACTCGCAGAATTGAGTGCCCTGTGCGTACAGTTCGCCGCCCAGTCGCAAAGCGGCATTACCCGCCAACTGACCGGCCCGACCGGCGAACGCAACAGCTACGCCATCCTGCCGCGCGAGCACGTGCTGTGCCTGGCTGACGTGGAAGGCGACCTGCTGACGCAACTGGCGGCGGTCCTGGCCGTGGGCGGCTCGGCCGTGTGGCCGGAAACCGACGCGAGCAAGGCCTTGTTCGCCCGCTTGCCGAAGGACATCCAGGCTCGCATCCAGCGCGTTTCCGACTGGGCCAAGGATGAGGTGCTGTTCGATGCCGTCCTGCATCACGGTGATTCGGACCAACTGCGCAACGTTTGCCAGCAAGTGGCCAAGCGTGCCGGCGCGATCGTCGGGGTGCATGGCTTGTCCCAGGGCGAAACCGGCGTGGCGCTAGAGCGCCTGGTGATCGAGCGGGCCTTGAGCGTCAACACCGCTGCGGCGGGGGGTAATGCGAGCTTGATGACGATTGGCTAAAACGCTGTACACCAGGCATCTGCAATGGATGCCTGGTCTTCGAAATCCCTGTGGGAAGCTTTGGGAAGAAGCCTTGTGGGAGCAAGGCTTGCCCGCGATGAAAGCGCCGCGGTCTCTTGAGTGCCGCGGCGCCTGGATCGCGAGCAAGCCTTGCTCCCACAAGGCTCGCTCCGATGTTTGGGACCAGCATCATTTGGGATTAGCGTCGCCCTCGCCTCTGCATCACTGTCATCAATCATCCTGTTCAGCCTTTATCAGCCCGCCTAGACTCGGCCCCATTCCAAAAAAAGGTAGGCCGCCATGTCCGAGACGCTGCTCAGTTCCCGCAATCTGGCTTTCGAGCTGTATGAAGTCCTCGATGCCGAGGGCCTGACCCAGCGCGAGCGGTTTGCCGAGCACAATCGCGAAACCTTCGACGCCGCCATCGACACGGCACGCAGCATCGCCGAGAAATATTTCGCGCCGCACAACCGCAAGAACGATGAAAACGAACCGCGCTACGAGAACGGCCAGGCGATTCTGATCCCAGAAGTGAAACCAGCCGTCGATGCCTTCCTGGAGGCGGGCTTTCTCAACGCCGCGCGCAGTTTCGACGCCGGCGGCATGCAATTGCCGACGCTGCTGTCCCAGGCCTGCTTCGCGCATTTCCAATCGGCCAACGCCGCGTCCACCTCTTATCCGTTCCTGACCATGGGCGCGGCGAACCTGATCGAGAGTTTCGGCAGCGAGGAGCAGAAGCAGCGCTTCCTGCAACCGATGATCGACGGCCGCTTTTTCGGCACCATGGCCCTGACCGAGCCCCATGCGGGCTCTTCGCTGTCGGACATTCGCACGCGCGCGGAGCCAGCGTCCGACGGCACCTATCGACTCAAGGGCAACAAGATCTTCATTTCCGGCGGCGACCATCCCCTGTCGGAAAACATCGTGCACATGGTGCTGGCGAAATTGCCGGATGCACCGCCGGGCGTTAAGGGCATTTCGCTGTTCATCGTGCCCAAGTTCCTGGTCAACGACGACGGCAGCCTGGGCTCGCGCAACGATGTGCTGCTGGCCGGGCTGTTCCACAAGATGGGCTGGCGCGGCACCACGTCCACGGCGCTGAACTTCGGCGATAACGGTGAATGCGTCGGCTACCTGGTGGGGAAACCGCACCACGGCCTGGGCTACATGTTCCAGATGATGAACGAGGCGCGGATCGGCGTTGGCATGGGCGCGGTGATGCTGGGTTACGCCGGCTATCTGTATTCCCTCGAATACGCCCGCGAACGCCCGCAGGGCCGGGTGCCCGACAGCAAGGACCCGACCACCGCCCCAGTGGCGATCATCCAGCACGCCGATGTGCGCCGCATGCTGTTGACCCAGAAGGCCTACGTTGAAGGCTCGTTTGACCTGGGCCTTTACGCTGCGCGGCTGTTCGACGACACCACCACCCTGGAAAGCGAAGCCGAACGCAGGCGCGCCCATGAACTGCTGGACCTGCTGACCCCCATCGTCAAATCCTGGCCCTCGGAGTTCTGCCTGAAAGCCAACGAGCTGGCGATCCAGATTCTGGGGGGCCACGGCTACACCCGCGAGTACCCGGTGGAACAGTATTACCGCGACAACCGCCTGAACCCGATCCATGAAGGCACCCACGGCATCCAGTCCCTGGACTTGCTGGGGCGCAAACTGGCGCAGAACGGTGGCGCCGGGCTCAAGCAATTGATCCGCCTGGTGGCCGGCACCAGCGAACGCGCCCAGGCGTTCGATTCCCTGACGCCCTTGCGCCAGCCGCTGGAAACACTGGTGGCGCGCTTGCAGACCGTCACCCTCGGCCTGCTCGCCGACCTTGCCCAAGGCCAAGTCAACAGCAGCCTCGCCAACTCGGCGTTGTACCTGAAGGTGTTCGGCCACATGGTGATCGGCTGGCGCTGGCTGGAGCAGGCGATTCGCGCCGAGGAAGGGCTGGCCCGCGGGAATCCGGCAGACAGCGACTTCTATAGGGGCAAGTTGCAGGCGGCGCGGTATTTCCTGACGTGGGAAGTGCCGAGTTGTCACCCTGAGCTGGCGATTCTTGAAGCCCGGGATGATACGTGCCTGGGGATGCGCGATGAGTGGTTCTGAGCAGGGGCTTGCAGTGCTACCGCAAGCCCCTCGCGAGCAAGCCCGCTCCCACAGTCAATGGGGCCTGCAGCCCCGCTTCAGGCCTGCTGGATCGTCTTGGAAATCACTTCGACCGTGGCGCTGACCTGCTCTTCATAACGTTCGAGTTCCGCCTTGTGCTGCTTCTGCATTTCGATCTGTTGCGAGCACAGGTTCATGGCCGCCAGTACCAGCAGCCGATCGCCGATCAGCGTCGGGTATTTTCTCTTGGTATCGGCCAGCGCGGCCTTGAGCATCGAAGCAGCGTCCAGCAGGGTCTGTTCCTGCCCGGCCGGCGCCTTGATTGAATAGTCTTCTCCCAGGATCGAGAGGACCGTTACCCCATCGGCTCCGTGCTTCATGCGCTGACAGACCCGTTGCTGGCGCGCTCGATCAGCGCCTGGATGCGGGCAGCGGTGGCGCCGTGCAGTTCTTCCTGTTCCATCAGGCTCAGTTGCAGACTCTCGTTTTCATCCTTGGCCTTGGCAAGTTCCGCGTTCAGGGTTTCATTCACACCGGCGAGAAGACGGTTCTGTTGCACCAGGTCGTTGACCAGTTGCTCCAGCTGACTGAGGGATGCTTCCAACATATTGATTTCCAGGCTTTTCCAAGGGGCGCGTACGATAAAGAAAAGTCATCGCCGATGCCATGGTTAGGGTGGCGGTGCTTCGCTCGCGAGTGGTAGAGACTCCGGACAAGGAATCTGGTTCCTGCCCTTCGTCGTGTCGCAAAACCTTCACTGCGACAAAAATACACAGACCCCTCAAGACTTTAGTCGCATGACCGATAAGTCATTAAGCAACCGTTAAACGCTGCGCACGAACACACTTCCTTCCGGTACTTCCCCATGTCTCTACGAAATATGAACATCGCGCCAAGAGCGTTCCTGGGCTTTCTCCTGATCGGTGCCCTGATGTTGGCCCTTGGGGTGTTTGCCCTGGCACAGATGAGCCAGATCCGAAGCTCCGGTGAAAACATCGTCGACAACAGCGTCCCCAGCCTCAAGGCCCTGGATGAGCTCACCCAGCTCACCCTGCGCGTGCGCGTGTTGTCCTACCGCTTGCTGGTCAACCGTGAAGCGGACATCCAACAGAAAACCGTCGCCCTGCTCGAACAACGCAACCAGCAGATCCGCACGGCCCAGGCAGGGTATGAGAAGCTCATCAGTTCTCCACAAGAGCGAGCCACCTACGATAAATTGGAGCAGTTGCTGGGGCAGTACCGTCAGATCGACGAGCGGATGCGGACCCTGTCGCGCAACAATCAGCTCGAAGAGTTGCGCGCCCTGATCAACAGCGAAGTGTTGGATAACTCCGAGGCGATGAACACTCAACTCGCCCAACTGATGGACATCAACAACCAACAGGCCGATGCGTTCAACGTGGGTGCGGCCAAACAATATTCGGAAGCCTTCAATTGGGTCGTCGTGCTGCTGATCGTTTCCACGGCCCTGACCCTGCTGTTCGCCTGGCTGCTAACCAACAGCATTACCAAGCCGATTGCCAATGCCCTGGGTGCCGCCGAGGAAATTGCCCAAGGTAACTTGACCCGACCGATCATCGTCGACGGCACTGACGAAGCCGGCCGCCTGTTGCGAGCGATGTCGACCATGCAGGAAAAACTGCGTGACACCCTGCAGCGGATTTCCGGCTCGGCCACGCAACTGGCCTCGGCCGCCGAAGAACTCAACAGCGTCACTGACGAAAGCGCCCGTGGCCTGACCCAGCAGAACAACGAAATCGAACAGGCCGCCACGGCCGTCAACGAGATGACCAGCGCCGTGGAAGAAGTGGCCCGCAACGCGGTGAGCACTTCCGAAGCGTCGAGAAACGCCACCACCTCCGCTGGCGACGGCCGCGACCTGGTGCAGGAAACCGTCAGCGCCATCGAACGCATGAGCGCCGATGTGCAAAGCACCGCCACGCTGATCGGCAACCTGGCCGATGAGTCCCGCGACATCGGCAAAGTGCTGGACGTGATCCGTGGCCTGGCCGACCAGACCAACCTGCTGGCCCTGAACGCCGCCATTGAAGCCGCCCGTGCCGGTGAAGCCGGTCGTGGTTTTGCCGTGGTCGCCGACGAGGTGCGCGCCCTGGCCCATCGCACCCAGCAGTCGACCAGCGAGATCGAGCGCATGATCGGCAGCATCCAGAGCGGTACCGGGCAAGCCGTGGACTCGATGCGCAACAGCACCGAACGCGCCGAATCGACCTTGAACATCGCCCGCGGTGCTGGCCTGTCCCTGGACACGATCAACACGGCCATCGTCGAGATCAACGAACGCAACCTGGTGATCGCCAGCGCCGCCGAAGAACAGGCCCAGGTGGCCCGTGAAGTGGACCGCAACCTGGTGAACATCCGCGACCTGTCGGTGCAATCGGCCGCCGGTGCCAACCAGACCAGCGCCGCCAGCGCCGAACTGTCGCGCCTGGCCGTGGACCTGAACAGCATGGTTGGGCGGTTTCATCTTTAAGCGAGGTAACGGTTGATCGCTCATCAACGGTGAGCGTTCAACCCCCTGGCTTTTGTGGCGAGGGAGCTTGCTCCCGCTGGGCTGCGAAGCGGCCCCGTCCTTAAAAGCGACGACTGCTTCGCAGCCGAGCGGGAGCAAGCTCCCTCGCCACGGTATTGCTGCGCTCTTGTATCCCCCATTCCAACCTTTTTTGACAGCATCACATTTCGACAGGTTAGAATCGCTGGCACGCAGACTGCATGGCCAGCCTGCGCCTGCCCTTCAGTTTTTCCGGAGTACTGCCTTTGACCGCGACGACCATCAACAGCCTGTTCTTGATCGGCGCGTTGCTGGTAGGTGCGAGCATCCTGGTCAGTTCTCTTTCCTCGCGCCTGGGCATCCCGATCCTGGTGATCATCCTGGCCGTGGGCATGGTGGCCGGCGTCGACGGCGCCGGCATTCTGTTCGACAACTACGCCACGGCCTACCTGGTCGGTAACCTCGCATTGGCCGTCATCTTGCTGGACGGTGGCTTGCGCACGCGGGTCTCGAGCTTTCGCGTGGCCCTGTGGCCAGCGCTGTCGCTCGCCACGATCGGAGTACTGATCACCACCGGGCTGACCGGGCTGGCGGCGGCGTGGCTGTTCAACCTGAACCTGATCCAGGGCCTGCTGATCGGCGCCATCGTCGGCTCGACCGACGCCGCGGCCGTGTTCTCCTTGCTCGGTGGCAAGGGTCTGAACGAGCGGGTCAGCGCCACCCTGGAGATCGAGTCTGGCAGCAACGACCCCATGGCGGTATTCCTCACCGTCACCTTGATCGGCATGCTTGCCAGTGGCGAAACCGGCCTGCACTGGAGCCTGCTGGGGCACCTGGTGCGCGAGTTCGGCATTGGCTCGTTGCTGGGCCTGGGCGGTGGCTGGCTGATGCTGCAACTGGTTAACCGAATCAACCTGGCCAACGGCCTGTACCCGATTCTCGTCATCAGTGGCGGCCTGGCCGTCTTCGCCCTGACCAACGCCCTGCACGGCAGCGGTTTCCTGGCGGTCTACCTGTGCGGCCTGGTGCTGGGCAACCGCCCGGTGCGCAGCCGCCACGGCATTTTGCACATGCTCGATGGCATGGCCTGGCTGGCACAGATCGGCATGTTCTTGGTGCTGGGCCTGCTGGTCACGCCCCATGACCTGCTGCCCATCGCCCTGCCCGCCCTGGGCCTGGCCTTGTGGATGATCCTGTTCGCACGGCCACTGTCGGTGGTGGTGGGGCTGTTGCCCTTCAAGGCGTTCCATGGCCGCGAGAAAGCCTTCATTTCCTGGGTTGGCCTGCGCGGCGCGGTACCGATCATCCTGGCGGTGTTCCCCTTGATGGCCGGCCTGCCCCACGCCCAGCTGTATTTCAACCTCGCGTTCTTTATCGTACTGGTCTCGCTGCTGGTACAGGGCACCAGCCTGCCGTGGGTCGCCAAGCTGCTGCACGTCACTGTCCCGCCGGAACCCTTGCCGATTTCCCGGGCGGCACTGGAAGTCCATGTCACCAGCGAGTGGGAGCTGTTCATCTATCGCCTCGGCGCGGAAAAATGGTGCATCGGCTCGCCCCTGCGCGACCTGAAAATGCCCGAAGGCACGCGCATCGCTGCCCTGTTTCGTGGCCAGCAACTGCTCCATCCGTCGGGTAGTACGGTGCTGGAAGTCGATGATTTGCTGTGTGTTATCGGCCATGAACACGACTTGCCAGCCCTTGGAAAACTGTTCAGCCAAGCGCCGCAACGGGGCCTGGATTTGCGCTTCTTCGGCGACTTCGTGCTCGAAGGAGACGCCCAGCTGGCAGCGGTTGCGGCCCTGTACGGGTTGCAACTGGACGGCATCGATCCGGACATGTCCCTGGGCCGCTTCATTGCCCAGAAAGTCGGCGGTGCCCCAGTGGTCGGCGACCAGGTGGATTGGAACAACACCCTGTGGACCGTCGCGGCCATGGACGGGAACAAGATCGGCAAAGTGGGCGTCAGATTCCCCGAAGGAAGTCGCCCGGGTCCCGGCTTGTTCCTCTAAACTGCTCCCACTTTCAATTGCTCGACCGGTCTCTATGCCTACCCTGCGCTCCTTTTTCGCCATCGCCCTGCTGGGCCTGAGTCTGCCCGTCTGCCCGCTGCAAGCGGCTGAATTGCCCACCAGCACCTCGGTGCAGGCCAGCCTGGACAAGATCGCCGACCGCAAACTGCCGGAGGCCGACCAGAAAGCCTTGCAGGCCGTGCTGCAGAGCACCCTGACGCAGCTGGGCAACAAGGCCGACTACGAGCAGAAGCTGGCCAGCCTCAAGCAACAACTGGCCACCGCGCCCAAGCAGAACATCGAGAACCAGCGCGAGCTGGCGCGCCTCAAGAGCACCGCCGTGGTGCCGGTGGCGCAACGTTACGCCAACCTGCCGATACCCCAGCTCGAACAGATGCTGACCGAGCGCGCCACCCAACAGAGCGACCTGCAAAAGGCCCTGGCGGACGCCAACAGCCTGATCATCACCGCCCAGACCCGCCCCGAGCGCGCCCAGGCGGAGATCTCCAATAGCCAGACCCGCATCCAGCAGATCAACGCCACCCTCAAGGTCGGCCGGGACGCCGGCAAGCCGCTGAGCAGCGAGCAGCGCGACCAGCTCAACACCGAACTGGTGGCCCTCAATGCGCTGATCCCGCTGCGTCGCCAGGAGTTGGCCGGCAACAGCCAGTTGCAGGACCTGGGCAACGGTCAGCACGACCTGCTGATGGAAAAAATCGCCCGCATGGAGCAGGAAATCCAGGACCTGCAAAACCTGATCAACCAGAAGCGCCTGGCCCAGTCCCAGCAGACGGTGACCCAGCAATCCATCGAGGCGCAGAAAGCCGGAGGCAGCAGCCTGCTGGCGACCGAAAGCGCGGCCAACCTGAAACTCTCCGACTACCTGCTCAAGAGCACCGACCGTCTCAACGAAGTCACCCAGCAGAACTTGCAGACCAAGCAGTTGCTCGACAGCGTCACCCAGACCGACGCCGCCCTGGACGAACAGATCAGCGTGCTCAAGGGCAGCCTGCTGCTCTCCAAGATTCTCTACAAGCAACGCCAGACCTTGCCGCGCCTGAAACTCGACCAGAACCTGGCCGACCAGATCGCCGACATCCGCCTGTACCAGTTCGAGGTCAGCCAGCAACGTGAGCTGCTGAACAATCCGGGCGCCTACGTCGACAGCCTCTTGGCGTCCCAGCCTTCGGAACAAGCCACGCCGCAACTGCGCAAGACCTTGCTGGAACTGGCCCTGACCCGGGTCGACCTGCTGGAGCGCCTGAGCCGCGAATTGAGCGCGGTGCTCAACGAATCCATCACCTTGCAGCTCAACCAGAAGCAGCTGCTCAGCACCGCCCAAAGCCTGCGGGCCACCCTTGAAGAACAGATGTTCTGGATCCCCAGCAACAAGCCGCTGGATTTCGAATGGATGCGGACCGTGCCGAACCGCCTGGAGAAACAGGTCGACTCGCTGCCCTGGGCCTCCAGCCTCAGCGAACTGGCCGACGGCCTGACCCAGCGGCCCCTGCTGTTCCTGCCCCTGGCATTGCTGATCGGTGCACTGCTGTGGCGCCGCAGGAGCCTGTATGCCCGACTCAACAAGGTTCACCAGGACGTCGGGCACTTCAAGCGCGACAGCCAGTGGCACACGCCCCAGGCGATCCTGGTCAACATTCTGCTGGCGATGCCGGTCGCCCTGGCGCTGGCCCTGTGCGGCTACGCCCTGCAGATCGACGCCCGCGGCCAGAACGCCAACCTCGGCGCGGCGCTGCTGCAGATCGGCCTGGCCTGGCTGATGTTCTACACCGCCTATCGGGTGCTGGCACCGGGCGGTGTCGCCGAGCTGCATTTTCGCTGGGAGAAACCCCAGGTCGAATTCCTCCAGGGCTGGATCCGCCGGCTCGGGCTGGTGGTGCTGGCCCTGGTGGCCGTGGTGGCGGTCGCCGAACTGCAACCTTCGGCCCTGGCCGACGACGTGCTGGGCATGCCGGTCGTACTGACCTGCTACGCGCTGATGGCCTGGCTGCTCAGCCGCCTGCTGTTGAGCAGCCCGACCCACCGCAATACCTCGCTGTTCCGCAAGGCCGTCGGGGTCCTGTTCACGGCACTGCCCATCGCGCTGTTCGTGGCGGTGTGCTTCGGCTACTACTACACCGCGCTGAAGCTCAGCGACCGGTTGATCAACACCTTGTACCTGCTGATGCTGTGGCTGGTGATCGAAGCCACCTTCGTGCGCGGCCTGTCGGTCGCGGCACGACGCCTGGCCTACCAGCGAGCCCTGGCCAAGCGCCAGGCCGCCAAGGAGGCCGGTGACGGCGAAACGGTGGTCGAAGAACCGACCCTGGACATCGAGAAGGTCAACGAGCAATCCCTGCGCCTGATCCGCCTGGCCTTGCTGGGCGGCTTCATCGCCGCGCTGTACTGGGTCTGGTCGGACCTGATCAGCGTGTTCTCGTACCTGGACAACATCACGCTCTACGAATACACCAGCGGTACCGGCGTCAACATGAGCATGGTGCCCATCAGCATCGGCGACATGCTCGGCGCGCTGATCATCATCGGCATCACCTTCGCCCTGGCGCGCAACCTGCCGGGTCTGCTGGAAGTGTTCGTGCTGTCGAAACTGAACCTGGCCCAGGGCAGCGCGTATGCCACCACCACGCTGCTGTCCTATGTCATCGCCGGGGTCGGCTTCGTCACCACCTTGTCCACCCTCGGCGTGAGCTGGGACAAACTGCAATGGCTGGTGGCCGCGTTGTCGGTGGGCCTGGGCTTCGGCATGCAGGAGATCTTCGCCAACTTCATCTCCGGGATCATGATCCTGTTCGAGCGCCCGGTGCGCATCGGCGACACCATCACCATCGGCAACCTGTCGGGCACGGTGAGCAAGATCCGCATCCGTGCGACCACCATCACCGACTTCGATCGCAAGGACATCATCGTCCCGAACAAGACCTTCATCACCGGGCAACTGATCAACTGGTCGCTGACCGACACCGTCACCCGCGTGACCCTGAAACTGGGGGTGGACTACGGCTCCGACCTGGACCGCGTCCGCGAACTGCTGCTCAAGGCCGCTCGCGATAACCCACGGGTACTGAAGGAACCGGAACCGATCGTGTACTTCCTGAACTTCGGCGAAAGCACCCTGGACCACGAGTTGCGCATGCACGTGCGCGACCTCGGTGACCGCAACCCGGTGCTGGACGAGATCAACCGCTTCATCAACCGCGAGTTCAAGAAGGAGCACATCAACATCTCCTTCCGGCAGATGGAAATCTATCTGAAGAACCTCCAGGGCCAGGAATACAAACTGGTGCCCGCGGAGCCGGATCAGAAGACCCTCGCGCCCGTGCCCTCGACCGTAGCCAACGTCAAACCGGTGCCCGAACCACCGCAAGATATACTCGACTGATCGCGCCGTGCCCGCAGGCATCGCGCCGGAGACGGCCATGAAAACGCTGGAGACCTTGACCTTCGATAACCGCTTCGCCCGCCTGGGCGACGGTTTCTCGGTCCATGTGCTGCCCGAACCCATCGACAACCCTCGGCTGGTGGTCGCCAGCCCCACTGCCATGGCGTTGCTCGACCTGGATCCGGCCGAAGCCGAAGCCGCGCTGTTCGCCGAGATCTTTGGCGGGCACAAACTCTGGGCCGAGACCGAGCCGCGGGCGATGGTGTATTCGGGGCATCAGTTCGGCCACTACAACCCGCAACTGGGGGACGGCCGCGGGTTGTTGCTGGGCGAGGTGTACAACGCCGCCGGTGAACACTGGGACCTGCACCTCAAGGGCGCCGGCCAGACGCCGTTCTCGCGGATGGGCGACGGCCGCGCGGTGCTGCGCTCCTCGATCCGCGAATTCCTCGCCTCCGAAGCGCTGCATGCCCTGGGCATTCCCACCACCCGCGCCTTGTGCGTGATCGGCTCGGACACCCCGGTGTGGCGCGAGAAGCAGGAACGCGCGGCCATGGTGCTGCGCCTGGCCCCCAGCCATATACGCTTCGGGCATTTCGAATATTTCTACTACACCAAGAAGCCCGAGTTGCAGGCGACCCTCGCCGAGCACGTGTTGAACCTGCACTTTGCCGAGTGCCGCGAGCAGCCGGAGCCGTACCTGGCGATGTTCCGCGAAATCGTCGAGCGCAACGCCGAACTGATCGCCAAATGGCAGGCTTATGGCTTCTGTCACGGCGTGATGAACACCGACAACATGTCGATCCTGGGCATCACCTTCGACTTCGGCCCGTTCGCCTTCCTCGACGACTTCGATGCCAATTTCATCTGCAACCACTCCGATGACCAAGGCCGCTATTCGTTCAGCAACCAGGTGCCCATCGGCCAATGGAACCTCAGCGCCCTGGCCCAGGCCCTGACGCCTTTCATCAGCGTCGAAGCCCTGCGCGAAACCCTCGGCTTGTACTTGCCGCTGTACCAGGCCCATTACCTGGACCTGATGCGCCGCCGCCTCGGCCTGACCCGCGCCGAAGAAGATGACCAGAAACTGCTGGAACGCTTGCTGCAACTGATGCAAAACAGCGGCGTCGACTACAGCCTGTTCTTCCGCCGTCTGGGCGAGCAAGCCCCCGAACAAGCCATCGCCACCCTGCGCGACGACTTCGTCGACCTCCAGGGCTTCGACGCCTGGGGCGAGCTCTACATCGCCCGCGTCAACCGCGAAGGCCCCGTTGACCAGGACCAGCGCCGTACCCGCATGCACGCCGTCAATCCGCTGTATGTGCTGCGTAACTACCTGGCCCAGACCGCCATCGAGGCCGCCGAAGCAGGCGACTACGACGAAGTCCGCCGCCTGCACACCGTGCTGAGCAAGCCGTTCGAAGAACAACCGGGCATGGACCGCTACGCCCAACGGCCCCCGGACTGGGGCAGGCATTTGGAGATCAGTTGCTCGTCGTAAAGGTTGGAATCAACTTCCTGCCAAACACCCCCCCCCTGTGGCGAGGGAGCTTGCTCCCGCTGGGGCGCGCAGCGGCCCCAAACCTAAAAAGCGACGACTGCTTCGCAGCCGAGCGGGAGCAAGCTCCCTCGCCACATAAAGCAGTTCGACATTGCAGAGTGCAGTGCCAAACCATCAAATGAAGGTTTCAACCGAGACACCGAAGCGCTCAGCCAACCAGCGGATCTGCCTTAAATTGAGCTGGCGTTTGCCGCTCAATATTTCCGATACCACCGACTGGGCGCCTACACCTGGCAAATCGCTCTGGCTCAACCGATGTTCGCGCATCAGATAACGAAGCGCCTCAACGCCACTTGCCTTGGGCATCGGCCGGTGTTGATGATCCCAGGCTTCGATCCATTCACCGATGATGTCGACCAGGCTCATCAATGGATGGGCTTCTTCTTCGCCAACCAATTCCAACAGCTCATCGAGAGCGGCGGCCAACCGGTCGTAGTCCTCTTCGCTCCTGGGCTTGCGCAGCAGGGGTGATACAAACTCCCAATGGGCGGCGACTTGTTCGATCAGTGCACTCATTCGTTTTTCCATCTCATTTTGCTATGGACGAGTTAAACACAAATGGGGTTTATCGCAAATTGCGATACTCGCAGAAAGCATTACTGACGCTGCTTTTGTGGCGAGGGAGCTCGCTCCCGCTGGGCCGCGAAGCGGCCCCAAAACCTCAAAAGCGACGACTGCTTCGCAGCCGAGCGGGAGCAAGCTCCCTCGCCACGGGTTCAGGGTTGGCTGGGCGGGCGTCATCGCGAGCAAGCTCGCTCCCACAACGGTGGGGGTTGTCGCAATATCGCGGTCACAGCGTTTTTAATTGTGGGAGCGAGCTTGCTCGCGATAGCTATTTCAAACTCACTACAGATCTCCCAGCCTAGCGCTTGAACCTCAAGCCAATCCCTCGCCACAGAAATCTGTCGGCCTGCTCACCCCACCTTGTCATTCCCCTGCTCAGGCGTCTCGATCCCCGACTCTGCCTCTTCAGCCTCTTTTTCCTCCGGCTTGGCCGGTGGCTTTTTCTCGGGGTAGCCGGGCATGCCGCGGGCGTCGCTTGGGGTCAGTTCATCCCGCTCGTGGCGGCGGTCGATGGCGTAGGACGGGGCGGCGTTGGGGTCTTCGTCGCGGCCGGCGCTGCCGAGGACGAAGGCGTCATCGTTGGGGTTGTCCTGTGCCTGGGGGCGGGTTGGGTCTTGAGGATGGCTCATGGGACCTCCGGTGTTTGCGAACAGAGACGTCGTGTTTTTTGAGGCCTGGGCGCGCCTTCCGTGCGGCGCACCTGATGAATGGCAGACTTAATAAATACCTCTGAAAGCCGCGTGAAATGAAAGACCCTATGGGAGCGGGCTTGCTCGCTCCCACAAGGGATACCGCTAGGCCATATCACTGTGGCTGAATTCCTCAGCCAGGAAATCGATCAGCGTGCGCACCGACGGCAACAGTCCGCGTCGCGAGGCGAAGATCGCATGGACGATCCCGCACTTCGGCGTCCAGCCCGGCACCAGCTCCACCAGCCGACCGGCCGCCACGTCCTCGCGCACGACCACGGTGGGCAGGTGCGCGACGCCAATGCCCGCCAGCACTGCGTGACGCAACGCCAGCAGATCATCGGTGACCATGCGTGGCTCATGCCGGATGAGCGCGCGGGCACCGTCCGGGCCGAACAATTCCCACTGGTATTCGCGCTGCGCCGCGCCCCAGTGCACGCTTGGCAAGCCGTTGAGATCGGCCACGGAAGGCGGTGAAGACAAGCGCTCCAGAAACGCCGGGCTCCCCACCAGGCATTGGGTGCTGTTGCTCAGCACCTTCATGACCATGTCGGTGTTTTCCAGCGGCGGGAAACGCACCCGCAAGGCGATATCGAACCCTTCGTGAAGCAGGTCCACCCGGCGGTTGGTGCTCTCGATGAACAACTCCACCCGCGGGTACTTGAGCATGTAGCGGGTCAACATCGGCCCGACCCAGCTGTTGAGCAGCGCCGTCGGGCAACTGATGCGCACCAGCCCCTGGGGCTCGGAACGGTTGCGCTCGATTACTTCGGCCGCGCTCTCGGCCTCGACCCGCATCGCCAGGCAGCGCTGGTAATAAGCCTGGCCAATCTCGGTCAACGAACAATGGCGGCTGGTGCGATGGATCAACCGTACCCCCAGGCGCTCTTCGAGCTGGGCGATACGCCGGCTGAGCTTGGACTTGGGCATGTCCAGCGCTCGCCCGGCGGCGGCGAAACCACCGTGCTCCACCACTTGGGTGAAGTAGTACAGCGTATTGAGGTCTTCGATGATCGTTCTCCAAATAGAACGCTAAGGCGAATTTTCGCAGTCTAGCGCATCAAAGGTGCGAGTTTTAATCTACACCCATCGAAACGCAACACGGAACGAAGCCGGCGCTGGCGCCGGACGAACCACAGATTGATCGCTGTACCGCATTCAGAACCTGACCACGCCGAAGCATTCGGCCACCCAAACTTATGAGGACTACGCCATGACCACTTCCTACAACCGCCTCGACAAAGATAACGCCGCCGTTCTGCTGGTGGACCACCAGGCTGGCCTGCTGTCGCTGGTACGCGACATCGACCCGGACCGTTTCAAGAACAACGTGCTGGCCCTGGCCGACCTGGCGAAGTACTTCCAATTGCCGACCATCCTCACCACCAGTTTTGAAACCGGCCCCAACGGCCCGCTGATGCCAGAACTCAAGACCCTGTTCCCGGAGGCGCCGTACATCGCCCGTCCCGGCCAGATCAATGCCTGGGACAACGAAGATTTCGTCAAGGCGATCAAGGCCACTGGCAAGAAGCAGCTGATCATCGCCGGCGTCGTCACCGAAGTCTGTGTAGCGTTCCCGGCGCTGTCGGCCCTGGCTGAAGATTTCGAGGTGTTCGTGGTCACCGATGCGTCCGGCACCTTCAACGAACTGACCCGTCAATCGGCCTGGGACCGCATGTCCTCCGCCGGCGCCCAACTGATGACCTGGTTCGGCCTGGCCTGTGAGCTGCACCGCGACTGGCGCAACGACGTGGAAGGCCTGGCGACGCTGTTCTCCAACCACATCCCGGACTACCGCAACCTGATGACCAGCTACAACACGCTGACCAACGGCAAGTAACAGCTACACCGATATAACCCCTGTGTGCGAGCTTGCTCGCTCCCACAGGGGTTTTGTGGTGTTTCTGCATATGGTGTTCAATCTGCGTTAACTATCTTTTCCCGGAGCCTGACCCCATGCTGATCCCCTGCCCCCATTGCAACGGGCTCAATCGCATACCCGCCGAACGCCTGGGCGACCAGCCCAAGTGCGGGCGTTGCAAAGCCCAGGTGCTGCTGAGCACGCCGTTCGAACTCACCCAAGGCGACTACGCCAGCCAGATCAAGGGCGACCTGCCGTTGCTGGTGGATGTGTGGGCTGACTGGTGTGGGCCGTGCAAATCCTTCGCGCCCGTATTCGAACAGGCGGCCAAGCAAATGACGGGCAAATGCCGGCTGGCCAAGCTCGACAGCGAGGCCAATCAGCAATTGTCGGCGCAGTTGGGGATCCGTTCGATTCCCAGCCTGATCCTGTTCAAGGACGGCCGGGAGGTGGCGCGCCAGAGTGGGGCGCTGCCGTTGCCGCAGTTGATGAATTGGTTGCGCAGCCAGGGGATTTGAAGCCATGAGATAACTGTGGGAGCGGGCTTTGTGGGAGCAAAGCTTGCTCGCGATCCAGGCGCTGCGGTCCTCAAGAGACCGCGGCGTTTTCATCGCGGGCAAGCCTTGCTCCCACACAGTTGCTCCCACATGGGTTTGCACAATCCGGAATCAGGCGCTTTCCAACAACCCATGCAACTCCATGAACTGCTGGGTCAGTTTATGCCGCGGGTCCAGGTGGATCAGCGGCAGGCTGGCCTGGTGGGATTCGCGCATGCGCACGGAGCTGGTCAGGTACACCGGCAAGACCGGCAGGCCTTCGGCGATCAGTTCATCGAGGATCTGCTGCGGCAGGCTGGCACGGGCCTGGAACTGGTTGACCACGATGCCTTCGACTTCCAGGCCTTCGTTATGGTCGTCCTTGAGCTCTTCGATTTCCGCCAGCAGGCCATACAGCGCCTGGCGCGAGAAGCTGTCGCAATCGAAGGGGATCAGCACCCGGTCGGCGGCGATCAATGCTGAAACCGCGTAGAAGTTCAGGGCCGGCGGGGTGTCCAGGTAAATCCGGTCGTAATCCTCCTCCAACTCTTCGAGCAGTTTGCGCAGCTTGTTGATCTTGTGTTTTGCCTCCAGCTTGGGCTGCAGATCGGTCAATTCCGCCGTGGCAGTGATGACGTGCAGGTTGTCGAACGGCGTTTCGTAGATGTCCACCTTGTTCTTTTTCGAGAAAGGCCCCGACGACAGGGTCTGCTTGAAGAAGTCGGCAATCCCCATGGGGATGTCATCGCCGGTCAGTCCCGTCAGGTACTGGGTGGAATTGGCCTGGGCATCCAGGTCCACCAACAGCGTGCGATACCCTTCGCTGGCACTGACCGCCGCCAGATTGCAGGCGATGCTGGACTTGCCCACACCACCTTTCTGATTGAACACCACACGTCGCATGACAAAACCTCCGTGTATCAAAGATTACCGAGTGTAGTAGGCCGCGATACCGCTTCGCTACCTTCTGCGTAGGATGGACTACAGCGAACAGTGGCTTTCCCAACGATTCAGGCGTCACTTCACGCAGAAAAATACAGAAACAACTGACAGACACGCTCAAGAGGATCGCAATAATGGTCCATGCCTGCATAGAGCGAACCAGCCGGTACATTTCGCTGGGCAAAATGTAACCAGTGTTTGCTACAAGCCAACCGCACCGGGATAATGCGCGCCACTTGGGTCGCAAGACCATGCAGGGTTGGACGCGGGTCAAACCACTGGACCGTGACAATAAAAGCCCGCAGGGGTGGGATGTAGTTTGTGATCAATTTCAGTATCGCCCAATGGCGCGCATGGGCCCCTGGGCTCGAAAGCGTGGACGATTGGCAGGCTTGGAGCCGGCAGCCGGTCATATTGCCGGCCAGCGATGCCGCCCCTGACGTATCGTTCCTGCCCGCCATGCAGCGTCGACGCCTCAGCCGCCTGGCGCGGATGGCCTTCAGTGTCGGCTGGCCGCTGGCCGAGGGCCGCCCGGACCTACCGTTGGTCTTTATTTCCCGCCACGGTGAAACCCCGCGCACTTTTGAGATTCTCAAGGACCTGGCAGCGGACCAGCCCTTGTCGCCGACCCAGTTCAGCCTGTCGGTGCACAACGCCGTGATCGGCCTGTGGTCGATCATGCGCGGCGAAACCAGCGAGATGACAGCCCTGGCCGCCACGGGCGACGGGCTGGAGCATGGCGTGCTGGAAGCCGCCGCGCTGTTGAACGAAGGTTCGCCCGCGGTGTTGCTGGTGATCACCGAAGAACAACCTCCCGAGGTCTACGCACCGTGGGTCAATGACGTGCCGTTTCCCTACGCGATGGGCCTGCTGCTGACACCAGGCGACGACTGGCAACTGGAACTGTCCGCACCGGACGGTCAAATGTCAGGCGGCGACTGGCCCCATGCCCTGGACCTGTTGCGTACGCTGCTGAACAACGAAACCACCTGCCAACATGCCTGGAAGAATCGTGTATGGACCTGGCAACGCAACCGGTGACCGGTAAACCTCGCGACGCCTACTACTGGCGCCTGCTCGCGACCGCAGCAAGCTTTGCCCTGTTCGGGCTGGGCGGGCTGTGCCTGCGTTTGCTGGTGTTTCCGTTGCTGGCCTGGTTGCCCGGTGACGCCCAGGCCCAGCGCCAACGGGCCCGCCGCACGGTCGGCCGGCTGTTCTGGTTCTTCATTCGCTTCATGGCCCGCACCGGGGTGCTCACCTACCAGATCGATGGTGCTGAACGGCTCGGGCGCCCCGGCCAGATGATCATCGCCAACCACCCCTCGCTGATCGACGTGGTGTTCCTGATCGGGCTGGTGCGCGACGCCAATTGCGTGGTCAAGCAAAGCCTGTGGGACAATCCCTTTACCCGGGGTCCACTGCACTCGACTCAATACATCAGCAACGATGGCAGCATGGACATGCTCGATGCCGCCAGCGAGGCCCTCCAGAGCGACCAGACCTTGATCGTGTTCCCCGAAGGCACGCGCACCCAGCCCGGCCAGACACCCGCCTTCCATCGGGGGGCCGCGGCCATCGCGCTGCGGGGCGCGAAAACCCTGACGCCGGTAACCATCAAGGTCAGTCCCACGACCCTGACCAAGGCCGAGCCCTGGTACCGAATTCCACGCCGCCGCGTGCACTTCAGTTTCCATGTGGGGGCCGATATAGACCCGCAGGCGTTCGCCGCGCTTGGCCCGCCGCCCCAGGCGTCGCGCCGGCTCAACGACTTTTTGCATCACTATTTCATCAAGGAGCTCGCTGACGATGAGCGATCTGCACCGTGACATCAAACAGCTGATCATCGACGCCCTCGGCCTGGAAGACATCGGCATCGACGACATCGGCGACCACCAGACCCTGTTCGGCGAAGGCCTGGGCCTGGACTCGGTGGATGCCCTGGAGCTTGGCCTGGCGATCCAGAAACAGTACGGCATCAAGATCGATGCCGACGCCAAGGACACCCGTAACCATTTCAGCAACGTGGCAAGCCTTGCGGCCTTCGTCACTGCAAAACGCCCCTGAGACCCCCGGACCATGCAAACTCGTGACGACATTTTCAACACCCTGCGCGATGCCCTGGTCGAGCTTTTCGAGCTGGACCCCGAGCGTGTGACGCTGGAGTCGAACCTGTACCAGGACCTGGAAATCGACAGCATCGATGCCGTCGACCTGATCGACCACATCAAGCGCCAGACCGGCAAGAAGATTGCCGCCGAGGAATTCAAGTCGGTACGCACCGTCAACGACGTGGTCGAGGCGGTCTATCGTCTGGTCCAACCGGCCGCATGACCCGGCTGATCGGTCTCGGCCTGCTGCTGGCGGGCCTGCTGTACCCCTTTGCGGTGTATTTCGGCATGGAGCACTTCGCCCCGTGGCAGTTCGGCCTGCTGCTGGGTAGCCTGTGGCTGGCCCGGGCAATGCTCGGGAAAGGCGGCCCCGGCGGTCGCTGGATGGCCGCCACGGCAATCATGTTCTGCGTGCTGCTGGCGTTGTTCGACAGCCCGCTGCTGTTGCGCTGGTACCCGGTGTTGATCAGCGCGTTCATGCTCGCGCTGTTCAGCTTGAGCCTGAAATACGGCCCGCCGATGATCGAACGCCTGGCACGCCTGCGCGAGCCCCAGTTGCCGGCCAAGGCCGTGGTGTATACCCGCCAGGTCACCGTCGCCTGGAGCGTATTTTTCCTGTGCAACGGTTTGCTTGCCGCCGCCCTGACCCTGTGGGCGCCGCTGAGCTGGTGGATGTTGTACACCGGCCTGATTTCCTACGGATTGATGGGGCTGATGTTTGCCATTGAATGGCTCATACGACAACGGGTAAGAGGCCGCCCATGAATTGGATAACACTTGAGCGCATACTGCTCAAGGCCCTGCCGGAACGCGCTGTCGCGGTCGAGCCGGCGTTGAATCACGCGCAACTGCGCGACGCGGCCCTGTGCCTGGCCGCCGGCCTGCAAGCCCGTGGCGTGCGGCATGTGGCCGTGCACCTGGAAGACGCCGCCGACCTGGCCGTGGCCCTGCTGGGTGCCTGGCGCGCCGGGGTGCGCGTCTTGCTCCCGGCCGACCTGCAAGCGCAGACCCGCCAACGCTGGGCGGCGGACGTCGACCTGTGGCTGACCGACCAGCCCGGCGACACCCAGCCCGGCGACGTACAACAAACGCCGATGGCCCCTGCCCAGCTGGACCTCGACCACTGCTGGCTGAGCCTGTGCACCTCCGGCTCCAGCGGCGAGCCCAAGCGCATCGAGAAAAATCTGCGGCAGTTGAGCAACGAAGTCCACGCCCTGGAACAACTGTGGGGCGCCGACCTTGGTCCGGCCTGCATGCTCGGCAGCGTGGCCGCCCAACATATCTATGGGTTGCTGTTCCGCGTGCTGTGGCCGCTGTGCGCCGGGCGCACGTTCATGCGCCGGCAACTGGCGTTCCCCGAAGACCTGCAACGTGCCAGCCGCGAGCACCCGGCGTTCGCCTGGGTCGCCAGCCCGGCGCTGCTCAAACGCATGGGCGACAACCTCGACTGGCCCGCCTTGAGCAGCGTGCGCCGGGTGTTCTCCTCCGGCGGCGCCTTGCCGGCCGAGGCCGCGCAGCGCTTGCAGCAACGCCTGGGGCAATGGCCGACGGAGATTTTCGGCAGTTCGGAAACCGGCGGCATCGCCTGGCGCCAGGGCGGCGGACTGTGGCAACCCTTTGCCAACGTCGAGCTGAGCCAGGACAGCGATGGCGCCTTGCTGATCGCCTCGCCCTACTTGCCCGCCGGGCATGTGGAACACACCGCCGATGCGGCACGAATCAACGAAGACGGGCGCTTCGAGCTGCTCGGACGGCTGGACCGCATCGTCAAACTTGAAGAAAAACGCATCTCCCTGCCAATGCTCGAACACGCCTTGATGAGCCATGACTGGGTCAGCGAAGCGCGGTTGGGGGTGGTGCAGGAAAATCGCGCCTCCCTCGGCGCACTGGTGGTGCTGAGCGAAACCGGCCTGCACGCCTTGCGCAACCTGGGTCGGCGCGCCGTGACCGAGGCGCTGCGCCGACACCTGGGCGGGCATTGCGAGCCGCTGGCCTTGCCCCGACGCTGGCGCTGGCTACGGCAACTGCCACTCAACGCCCAAGGCAAGCTGCCCCAGGCCGAAGTCGAGGCCCTGCTGCTCGCGCCGCGCCCCAAGGCGGCGCAAGTGCTGGAACAGGTCGAAACCGACGGTGAATGGAGCCTGCAACTGGCCGTGCCCCCGGACCTGGCGTACTTCAGCGGCCACTTCCCCACCGCGCCGGTGCTGCCAGGCGTGGTGCAGGTCGACTGGGCCGTGAGCCTGGGCCGGCAACTGCTCGACCTGCCCCCCCGGTTCGTCGGCATGGAAGTGCTGAAATTCCAGCAACTGATCCGCCCCGGCGATGAGGTCCAACTGCACCTGCGCTTCGACCGCGAGCGCGGCAAGCTGTACTTTGCGTACCGCAATGACACGGCGGCGTGCTCCAGTGGGCGGATTGTGTTGGAGATGAGCGATGACTGACAGCACCGTCCTCCTGTGGCGAGGGAGCTTGCTCCCGCTCGAGTGCGAAGCACTCGCCATCTGCCTGTGTCGTTGCACAAATCCTGGGGTTGCTGCGCAACCCAGCGGGAGCAAGCTCCCTCGCCACACAAAGCTCACTGGTCACAATCAGCTCATTTGCCACAAAGTGCCTGAGGGGAACAGAACACATGCATAACCCCTGCGCCGTCATCCCCGTCTACAACCACGAAACCGCCATCTCGGCCGTGGTCCAGGCCTTGCTCGCCAATGGCCTGCCGTGCGTGCTGGTGGACGACGCCAGCAGCCCGGCCTGCGCCGCCGTGCTGGAGCGACTGGCCGAGGGCGAGCAGGTGCATCTGGTCCGGCTGGCGGTCAACCAAGGCAAGGGCGGCGCGGTGATGACCGGCCTGCGCGAGGCTTCGCGGCTGGGTTTCAGCCACGCCTTGCAGGTGGACGCCGACGGCCAGCACGATCTGGGCGATGTGAAGACCTTCATCGAGCAATCCCGCGCCCACCCGGACGCGGTGATCTGCGGCTATCCGCACTACGACGCCAGCGTGCCGAAAGGCCGCCTGTACGCACGCTACCTGACCCACGTCATGGTCTGGATCAACACCCTCTCCTTGCAGATCCGCGACTCCATGTGCGGCTTTCGGGTCTACCCCCTGGCGCCGACCCTGGCGCTGATCGACTCGACGAACATCGGCAAGCGCATGGATTTCGACTCCGACATCCTGGTGCGCCTGGCGTGGCGCAACCAGTCGATGCGCTGGCTGCACACCCGGGTTCACTACCCCCAGGACGGCGTCTCGCACTTTCGCCTGTTCCACGACAACGTGCTGATTTCCAGCATGCACACCCGGTTGTTCTTCGGCATGTTGGTGCGCTTGCCGCTGATTCTCTGGCGACGGTGGCGAGCATGAGCCCTCAGGCAGACAAGCAGCACTGGGCCGACCGCCAGGAGCGCGGCAGTTTCTGGCTGATGAAGCTCACCGCGTTCGCTGCCAAGGTGCTCGGCCGGCGCCTGCTGAGCCCGCTGCTGTATGGCATCGTCCTGTATTTCTTCATTTTCGGCCGCAGCGCACGGCACGCGGCCTGGCAATACCAGCAACGCCTGGCCGACTGGAGCGCACGTCCCGAGCTGCGCCCGACCCACTGGCGGGTGTTCGGGCAATTCATGGCCTTTGCCGACTCGCTGCTGGACAAGCTCGACGTCTGGAACGGCAAGCTGAGCATCGAACAGATCGAAATCGTCGACACGGCACTGCTGCGCCATCACCTGCGCGACGCCCGCGGGCAAATGCTGGTGGGCGCACACCTGGGCAACCTGGAGATGTGCCGGGCCCTGGCCGAGCTGGGCGAGAAGGTGACCATGAACGTGCTGGTGCACACCAAGCACGCCGAGCAGTTCAACCGCTTGCTGGGCGAAGCCGGTGCCACGCACCTGCGGCTGATCCAGGTCAGCGAGCTGGACCCGGTGATCATGTTGCAACTGAGCGAACGCCTGGAACGCGGCGAGTGGCTGGCGATTGCCGGCGACCGCGTACCGCTGCACGGCGGGCGCAGCGTGACCGTGGACTTCATGGGCCACCCGGCCGCCTTTCCCCAAGGCCCCTGGCTGCTGGCCGGCCTGCTGAAATGCCCGGTCAACCTGCTGATGTGCCTCAAGCACGAGGGACGTTACCGCGTCACCCTCGAACCGTTCGCCGACGCCGTGACGTGGAAACGCAACGAGCGTGAACAAGTGATCGCCCACTGGGCCGGCCGCTACGCCGATCGCCTGGCGCAGTACTGCCTCCAAGGCCCCCAACAGTGGTTCAACTTTTACCCTTTCTGGAAGACCGATGACGAAGCCCACTCTTGAGCCGGTAACCTTCGGCGAACGCCCCTTGCGCATCGAAGATGTGCTGGCCCTGTCCAACCGTCTGGCACCGACACAGTTGCAGGATGACCCGGCGTTCCGCCAGCGCATCGCCAAGGGTGCGCAGTTCCTCGATTCCTTGCTGGACAAGGAGGGCGTGATCTACGGCGTGACCACTGGCTACGGCGATTCCTGCGTGGTGGCCGTGCCGTTGCACCACGTCGAGGCGCTGCCACGTCATCTGTACACCTTCCACGGCTGCGGCCTGGGCAAGTTGCTGGACGCCCAGGCCACCCGTGCCGTGCTGGCGGCGCGCTTGCAGTCGCTGTGCCACGGCGTGTCCGGGGTGCGTGTGGAATTGCTGGAACGCCTCCAGGCCTTTCTCGAACACGACGTCCTGCCGCTGATCCCGGAAGAAGGTTCGGTGGGCGCCAGCGGCGACCTGACGCCGCTGTCCTACGTTGCCGCGACCCTGTCCGGCGAACGGGAAGTGCTGTTCCGTGGCGAGCGCCGCCTGGCCGCCGATGTGCACCTCGAACTGGGCTGGACCCCGCTGGTGCTGCGGCCCAAGGAAGCCCTGGCGCTGATGAACGGCACCGCCGTGATGACCGGCCTGGCCTGCCTGGCCTTCGCCCGCGCCGACTACCTGTTGCAACTGGCGACCCGCATCACCGCGCTGAACGTCGTCGCGCTGCAAGGCAACCCGGAGCACTTCGACGAACGCCTGTTCGCCGCCAAGCCGCACCCGGGGCAGATGCAAGTCGCCGCATGGCTGCGCAAGGACCTGGCGATCGACGCGCCGACCGCGCCGCTGCATCGCCTGCAGGATCGCTACTCCCTGCGCTGCGCGCCCCACGTTCTCGGCGTGCTGGCCGACAGCCTCGGCTGGCTGCGTTCGTTCGTTGAGACCGAACTCAACAGCGCCAACGACAACCCGATCATCGACGCCGAAGCCGAGCGCGTGCTGCACGGCGGACACTTCTATGGCGGGCACATCGCCTTCGCCATGGACAGCCTGAAGAACCTGGTGGCCAACGTCGCCGACCTCTTGGACCGCCAGCTCGCGCTGCTGGTGGACGAGCGCTACAACCATGGCTTGCCGAGCAACCTCTCCGGCGCCAGCGCCGAACGAGCGATGATCAACCATGGCTTCAAGGCCGTGCAGATCGGCGCCAGCGCCTGGACCGCCGAAGCCTTGAAAAACACGATGCCGGCCAGCGTGTTCTCGCGCTCCACCGAGTGTCACAACCAGGACAAGGTAAGCATGGGCACCATCGCCGCCCGGGACGCGATCCGCGTGCTGGAGCTGACCGAACAAGTTGCCGCCGCCACCTTGCTGGCCGCCAACCAGGGCGTGTGGCTGCGCAGCCGTGCCGAAGACGCGCGGCCACTGCCACCGGCCCTGGCCGCCATGCATGAAGCGTTGGCCGAGGATTTCGCCCCAGTCATCGAAGACCGCGCACTGGAAGGCGAACTGCGCCTGTGCCTGCAACGCATCGCCGAGCAACACTGGAGGTTGCATGCGTAGCCAAGGCGTTTTGCACGTCGACACCCACATCGTGGTGCCGTTTTTCGACGTCGACTCGATGAACGTGGTCTGGCACGGTCACTACGTCAAATACCTGGAAGTGGCCCGCTGCGCGTTGCTCGACCTGATCGGCCACAACTACAACGACATGCTCGAATCCGGCCATGCGTGGCCGGTGATCGACCTGCAACTGCGCTACGTGCGCAGCGCGGTGTTCGGCCAGGCGCTGACTGTTCGCGCCAGCCTGGTGGAGTGGGAAAACCGGCTGAAGATCAACTACCTGATCAGCGACGCCGCCACGGGCGAGCGCTTGACCCGCGCCAGTTCGGTTCAGGTGGCGGTGGACGTCGCCAGTCGCGAAATGCTGCTGGCCTCGCCACGGGTCTTTGTCGAAGCCGTTGAAAGGAAGCTGCCATGAAGCGTCTGTCTCTCTGGCTCTTGCTGTGCTGCCTGGCGCCGCTGGCCCAGGCGTTCGACCTGCAACAACTGAGCGACCAACTGGCTCGCCCGGACGTGATCCACGGTCAGTTCATCCAGGAAAAACACCTGCGCGCCCTGCCCCAGCCGCTCATCAGCAAGGGCCATTTCGTGCTGGCGAAAAACCATGGGCTGCTGTGGTTGCTGCAAACACCGCTGCAACAGGACTACCGCATCACCGGCCAAGGCATCGCCCGCCGGGACGGCGACGCCTGGCAGATGCTGCCGAACAAGAGCGCCGGTGCCGAACAGAACCGGCTGTTTCTCGCGGTGTTGCAAGGTGACAGCAGCGGGCTGCAACGGGATTTCGAACTGAGCCTGTCGGGCGAACCGCAGCAATGGAAACTGACGCTGACCCCGCGCTCGGTGCTGCTCAAGCAGGTGTTCAACCAGATCAACATCGACGGCGGCGAACTGGTGCAACGCATCGAGTTGCAGGAAACCCAAGGCGACAGCACGGTGCTGCGCATGCAGGACGCCACCAGCGCACAACCCTTGAGCGAAGCGGAGCAACATGATTTTGCCGAGTGAACGGATGCCGCCCCGGCTGTTCCTGCTCTTGCTGCTGGCGGTGCTGGCGCTGGCCGGTTGGCAGTGGCGCAACGGTGCGCCGCTGTCGGCCAACCTCATGGAACTGGTGCCGGGCACGTCGCCCGATGCCCTGGAGCTCATCGCCGAACAACGCATGCAGGAACCGCTCAACCGCGACGTCTTGGTGCTTGTCGGCCACACCGACCGCCAGCAAGCCATCGCCCTGGCGCAAACCCTGGGTGAGCAATGGCAGGCCAGCGGCTTGTTCGACAAGGTGCAGTGGACGTTGCAGGCTGACTTGCCGGCGCTGCGCACGCAGCTGCTCAACGGCCGCGTGGCGATGCTCTCGGCGGCGGACCGGCAACAACTGATCGACCAGCCCCAGGCGTTCATCCAGCAACGGGTGCAGGCGCTGTTCGACCCGTTCAGCGGCTTCAGCCTGGTGCCCAGCCAGGACGATTGGCTGGGCCTGACCGGGCGTATCCAGAACAGCCAGCCACAACGCGGGGCCATCAAATTCGACGTGGGCAGCGGTGCGTTGGTCGCCGACGCCGATGGCAAAAGCTGGGTGATGCTGCGGGCCCGTTCCCGTGGCAATGCCTTCGACATGAACCTGCCGTTGCAGGTGGCCGAGCTGTTGCAACAAAGCCGGGATCAAGCGGCACAGGCCCAAGGGCAACTGCTGGCAGCCAGCGGCTTGCTGTACGCCGCCAGCGGCCAGCAACAGGCCTCGCGGGAGATCACCTGGGTCGGCGGCGGCGCGACGGTTGGCATCTTGCTGTTGCTGTTGCTGGCCTTCCGACGCCTGCGGGTGTGGCTGGCGTTCGTGCCGGTGCTGGTGGGCATGTTGTTTGGCGCGGTGGCGTGCGTCGCGCTGTTCGGACGCATGCATGTCATGACCCTGGTGCTGGGTTCCAGCCTGATCGGTGTCGCGGTGGATTACCCGCTGCATTACCTGTCCAAGAGCTGGAGCCTCAAGCCATGGCGCAGTTGGCCGGCCCTGCGCCTGACCCTGCCAGGGCTGAGCCTGAGCCTGGTGACGACCTGCATCGGATACCTGGCCCTGGCCTGGACGCCGTTCCCGGCCCTGACCCAGATCGCCGTGTTTTCTGCCGCCGGGCTGGCCGGTGCGTACCTGAGCGCAGTCTGCCTGCTGCCAGCGCTGCTCAAGGGTACGAACCTGCGCCCGGCTCAGTGGCCGCTGCGACTGTGCCAATACTTGCTCAAGGCCCGCGAGGCACTGCTGGCGCGGGTGCGCACGCCGATCCTGCTGGCGCTGCTGTTGACCTTCTGCGCCGGCGGCCTCTGGCAGCTGACCACGAAAAACGACATCCGCCAATGGATCGGCACGCCCCAGCACCTGACTGACGAAGCCCGCAATATCGCGCGCATCACCGGGTTCCAGCCCACCAGCCAATTCTTCCTGATCCGCGCCGATGACCAGGCACAGCTGCTGGAACGCCAGACCGCCCTCAATGAGCGACTGGACCAACTCATCGGCCTGGAAAAACTCCAAGGCTACCTGTCGCTCAACCAACTGCTCAGCCCACCCGCCGAGCAACAGAAGGTCCGTGAGGCCCTGGCTCGCTTGCCGGCCTTCTGGCAACCGCTGCTGGACCTGGGCGTGCCGCTCACGGCGTTGCAAGCGGAGCTGGCGCAATTGCAGGCCTTGCCGGTGCAAGACATCGATGCGGCGCTGAGCGGCCCCCTGGCCGAACCGTACCGCACGCTCTGGCTGGGCCCCACCGTGCAAGGGGTCGCGGCGGTGGTCAGCCTCCAAGGCTTGAACGACTCCACGCTGCTGCGGGTACAGGCGGTGGACCTGCCCGGCGTGCAATTGGTGGATCGCCTGGGGGACCTGAACCGGGTCTTCGCCGCCACGCAAATCAGCGCCGCGGAGCTGAAACTGGCCTCTTGCGTGTTGATCGTGCTGGTGCTGATCTGGCCGTTCGGCGTCGGCGCCGCCCTGCGCATCGTCGCCCTGCCGCTGCTGGCCGCGCTGTGCAGCCTGGCGAGCCTCGGCTGGATGGGGCAGCCGCTCACGCTGTTCAGCCTGTTCGGCCTGCTGCTGGTGACGGCCATCGGCGTCGACTACGCGATCCTGATGCGCGAACAGATCGGCGGCGCCGCCGTGAGCCTGCTGGGTACCTTGCTGGCAGCGCTCACCACCTGGCTGTCGTTCGGCCTGTTGGCGTTGTCCAGCACGCCGGCAGTGAGTAACTTCGGCCTGGCGGTGAGCCTGGGGCTGGCGTTCAGCTTCATGCTGGCGCCCTGGGCCGGGCACGGTGCCCACGCGGCCGACGCTGCGGAGCCGAGCCCATGCTGACCTTGGCGTTCTGGCTGATGGCCCTGGGGTTGTTCGCCTTCGCGACGCTGATCGGGCGCCGCGTCGGGTTGATCCCGATTGTCAGCCAGTTGCTGCTGGCCACGCTCGGCTTGCCGTTGCTGATGAGCTTCTGGGTCGAGCCGGGCTGGCAGCTCAGCGGCGCACAACTGGTCTCGCCGACGTGGCTGAAGAACCTCTACAGCCTCGCATTTGCCCTACTCCTGGGGCACATCCTCAGCGACGTGATCGACCTGCGCCTGGACCGCCAGAGCGTGAAGATCGCCGTGCCAAGCTTCATCGTTCCGTTTGCCTGCGGCCTGGCCACCGCGTTCTGGCTGTTGCCGGCGCAGCCTTGGATCAGCTCGTTGGCGGTGGGGCTGCTGTTCGCCATCACCGCGATACCGGTCTTGTACCTGTACCTGCAACACATCGGCTACCCAGCCACTGCCACCCGGCGGCTGGTGCAAACCGCAATCCTGATCGACCTGGCCTGCTGGAGCCTGTTCGGCCTGGCCCAAGGCAGCCTGCACCTGTCCAGCCTGTTGCTGCCCTTGGCCTGCGCAGCGGCGCCGCTGCTGTTGCGCCTGGTTGGCCTGCGCCAGCCGTTGCTCTACAGCGGTGTGTTTTTTGCCCTGCTGGTGGTGGCCGAGCACTACCGGCTCAATGCGCTGATCGTCGGCATCGGCTACCTGCTGTGCATGGCCGCGCTCAAAGTGCCGTTGCAACTGCCGCTCGACGGTGCCTGGATGCAGGGTTTGCAGACCTACCTGGCGATCCCGCTGATCCTCACGTTCGGCATCGTGCAGATCAACGTCCACGGCGCCCTCGACAGCCTGGGCTGGGTTCAGTTGGGGGCGTTGCTGCTGTTGCCCATTGCCAGCAAACTGCTGGGCAACTGGCTCGGCCTGGGCTGGGCCGGCGCGTCGTTCGCCGGCGCCAGTCGCTGGCGCGAAAGTGTCTTGCTGAACATTCGCGGCTTGAGTGAAATCGTCTTCCTCAACCTGCTGTTGCAACAACAGCTCATCAGTGCGGCGCTGTACTTCGTGCTGATGCTGATGGGCCTGATCGCCACCTTGTTGCCGGCCCTGGCCGGTTTGCACCGTATCCCCTCGATTGCCGTCCCGGCCAGGAGCTCAAGTGCCAAGCATTGAAATGGAATGTCGCCAGGTCGTCGTCATTGGTGCGGGCCCTTCCGGGGCTATCGCCGCCGCGCTGCTCAAGCGCAAGGGGCATGACGTGCTGGTGATCGAGCGTCAACATTTCCCGCGGTTTTCCATCGGTGAAAGCCTGCTGTCCCATTGCCTGGACTTTGTCGAAGAAGCCGGCATGCTCGATGCGGTGAATGCCGCCGGATTCCAGCGCAAGAACGGCGCCGCGTTTGCCTGGGGCGAGCGCTACAGCGCGTTCGATTTCGGCGACACCTTCAGCGCCGGCAAACCCACCACCTTCCAGGTGCAACGGGCCGACTTCGACAAATTGCTGGCCGACCAGGCCGCGCTGCAAGGCGTGGAAATCCGTTACGGCCAAGCGATTACCAGCGCCGACTTCAGCCTCGCCCAACCCCAACTGGGCGTGCAGCGCGAAGACGGCAGCGAGTACCGCATCGAAGCCCAGTTCGTGCTCGATGCCAGCGGTTACGGCCGGGTCTTGCCACGCCTGCTGGACCTTGAGGCACCGTCGAGTTTCCCGGTGCGCCAGGCCGTGTTCACCCACGTCGAGGATCGCATCGATGCCCCGGGGTTCGATCGGGAAAAGATCCTGATCACCACCCATCCAAGTAAACGCGACATATGGTTCTGGACCATCCCGTTCAGCCACGGGCGCTGCTCGGTGGGGGTGGTGGCCGCCGCCGAACATTTCGCTGGCCGTACCGACGACCTCGACGCCTGCCTGCGCGGCTTCATCGACGAAACCCCGAGCCTGGCCACCGTGCTGCAAAACGCGCGATGGGACACCCCGGCGCGCGCCATCGGCGGCTACTCGGCCAACGTCAAGGCCCTGCACGGCCCCGGCTTCGCCCTGCTGGGCAACGCTGCTGAATTCCTCGACCCGGTGTTCTCTTCCGGCGTGACCATCGCCATGCGCTCGGCGAGCATGGCCGCTGGCGTGTTGCATCGGCAGTTGCAAGGCGAAAGCGTGGATTGGGAGAGCGAGTTCGCCGAGCCGCTCAAGCGCGGCGTCGACACGTTCCGCTGCTACGTCGAGGGTTGGTACGCCGGTACTTTCCAGGACGTGATCTATTACACCGAAGGCTCGGCCGACATCCGCCGCATGATCAGTTCGATCCTCGCCGGCTATGCCTGGGACTCGCTCAATCCGTTTGTCAGCGAACCCAAGCGACGCCTGCGCATGCTCTCGGAAATCTGCGCGAGCCCGACGCCATGAGTAAACGACCATGAGCTACCTGAGCGACAGCTACGTCGAAGAGACCCGTTTCGGCTTCTGGTTCTTGCGCAGCCACACCTGGCAGCACCACGTATTGCGGGTGGCGATCAACGACCTGCGCAGCCTGTTCGACGCGCCGCTGCCGGCCCACCCGGTGCTGCTCGACGCCGGCTGCGGCCAGGGCAAGTCGTTCCAGTACCTGCGCCAGGTGTTTGCACCGCAACGCCTGATCGGCGTGGATGCCGACCCCCACAGCCTGGACCTGAGCCGGGAAGAAGCCGCGCGCCAGGACATGACCGTGGAGTTGATCGGCAGCGATTGCGCGACATTGGCCGTGCCCGATGCCAGCGTCGACCTGTTGTTCTGCCACCAGACCTTCCATCACCTGGTGGAACAGGATAGAGCCCTCGCCGAGTTCTATCGCGTGCTCAAGCCCGGCGGCTACCTGATGTTCGCCGAGTCCACCGAGGCCTACATTGACACCTGGGTGATCCGCTGGCTATTCCGTCATCCCATGCACGTGCAGAAAAGCGCCGCACAGTACCTGGAGATGATCCGTGGGCAGGGTTTCCAGTTCGACGCCCACAACGTGTCCTACCCCTACCTGTGGTGGAGCCGCGCCAAGGACTTCGGCCTGCTGGAACGCTTTGGCCTGCGTCGCCCCAAGCCGTTTGGCGAGCGCGAGGAAACCTTGGTCAACGTGGTGGCGCGCAAGCCCCTCGAACAGGCACTTGAAGAGGTCGCCGAATGATCCGTGCCCTGTTGATCGGCTGCCTGTTGCTGCTCAGTGCCTGCGCCAGTCATGCGCCGTTGCCCGAGCGCACGCCGACCCTGACCTTGCCCCTGCAACTGCACATCGAGCGGACACTGGCCGGCCAACGCCAGGACTGGCTGCTGGTGATCCAACGCGAAAGCACGGGCATCCGCTGGTCGATGATGGACCCGCTGGGCATTCCCGTGGCCCGTCAGCGCCTGGTCGATGGCCAGTGGCAAGCCGACGGCCTGTTGCCGCCCAACGCCGAAGCCCGCGAGCTGTTCGCCGCGCTGCTGTTCGCCCTTACACCCGAAACCGAACTGCCGGGCAACTACCCGGCCGCCCGGCAGCAGGCAGGGCAACGGAGCCTCGACGGTCGTTGGCAGGTGCGCTACACGCAGCCACTGAAATTCGAAATGAGCCTGCCCCAAGGCCCGCGCTATCGCATCACACCGTTGACCGAGAACGCCCCATGACCGCCTATTTGAACGCCCTTGGATTGATCTGCGCCCTGGGCCGCGACAAACACAGCGTGGCGCGCAACCTGTTTGCCGGCGATTGCTCGGGCGTGCGCCCCGTGGAAGGCTGGGTGGCCGAACGCGCATTGCCGGTCGCGGCGGTGTCGGGCGAACTGGCGCCCATCCCCCCGGCCCTGGCCCCGCAGCGCAGCCGCAACAACCAGTTGCTGCTGGAAGCGGCGCTGCAGATTCGTGCCGACATCGACCAGGCCATCCAGGCCTACGGTCGCAGCCGCATCGGCATCGTCCTGGGCACCAGTACCTCAGGCATCGATGAGGCCAGCGACGGCATCGCTCACTACCTGCGCGAGCAACACTTTCCGGAAGGTTACGACTACCAGCAACAGGAGCTCAGCGCGCCGGCGAATTTTCTCTGCGACTGGCTGGGCTTGAGCGGTCCGTCCTACGTGATCTCCACCGCCTGCACCTCCAGCGCCCGCGCCCTGATGAGCGCCCGTCGCCTGCTCGACCTGGGCCTGTGCGACGCGGTGCTTTGCGGCGGTGTGGACAGCCTGTGCAAGCTGACCCTCAACGGTTTTTCAGCACTGGAAGCCGTGTCGAGCGAGCGCTGCAATCCGTTTTCGGTGAACCGCAGCGGCATCAACATCGGCGAAGCGGCGGTGCTGTTTCTCATGAGCAAGACGCCGGGCGATGGGGCTCCGATTGCCTTGCTCGGTGACGGCGCCAGTTCCGACGCCCACCATATTTCCGCGCCCGAACCCAACGGTCGCGGCGCTCGCCAGGCGATGGAAAAGGCCCTGCGCTGCGCAGGTCTTGCGCCGGAGCAGATCGACTACGTAAACCTGCACGGCACCGCCACTCAACACAACGACGCCATGGAAAGCCTGGCGGTGGCCGGGTTGTTTCCGGCAGGGGTGCCCTGCTCGTCCACCAAGCCCATGACCGGCCACACCCTCGGTGCAGCCGGCGCCCTGGAAGCAGCGTTCTGCTGGTTGAGCCTGAGTGCTGAAAACAGCGCCCAAGCCTTGCCGCCCCATGTCTGGGACGGCCAGGCCGACCCCGCGCTGCCGGCGCTGGACTGGGTAGACGCCAACACCCGCTTGAACCCGACCTCACCTCGCCGCCTGATGAGCAACTCGTTTGCCTTCGGGGGCAACAACGTCAGCCTGATTATCGGAGACGCCCCATGATTGACTGGCCGCTCGCCGAACTGCTGCCGCACGCCGGCGACATGATCCTCATCGACCGGATCCTGTCTTTCGATGACGAACAGATCCACACCCACGCCACCGTCAAGCCCGGTGGCCTGTTCAACCTCGACGACGGCAGCCTGCCGGCCTGGGTCGGCATCGAACTGATGGCCCAGAGCGTCGCGGCGTTCGCCGGTTGCCATGCCCGCCAGCGCGGCGATGCCGTGGAGCTGGGCTTTCTGCTTGGTACCCGCAAGTTCGAATGCAACGTCGAAGCCTTCCCGGCCGGCGCCGAGTTGACCATTCACGGGGTGCGCTCCCTGGAAGACGACAACGGCATGGGCGTGTTCGAGTGCCATATCCACGCGCCCGGCATCCATGCCTCGGCCCGGCTGAACGTGTTCCGTCCGCCCCAGGCTGCCCAATACCTTCATGAACCGTCCGCAACAGGAAACCTGCCATGACTGAATCCGTACTGGTCACCGGCTCCAGCCGTGGCATCGGCCGCGCCATCGCCCTGCGCCTGGCCCAGGCCGGGCACGACATCGTGCTGCACTGCCGCAGCGGTCGCACCGAGGCCGAGGCCATCCAGGCCGAAATCCAGGCCCTGGGCCGCAACGCCCGGGTGCTGCAATTCGACGTGTCCGACCGCGCCGCCTGCAAAGCCATTCTCGAGGCCGATGTCGAAACCCACGGGGCCTATTACGGCGTAGTGCTCAACGCCGGCCTGACCCGTGACGGCGCCTTCCCGGCCTTGAGCGAGGACGATTGGGACAGCGTGATGCGCACCAACCTCGACGGTTTCTACAACGTGCTGCACCCGGTGATGATGCCGATGATCCGTCGTCGCGCCGCCGGGCGGATCGTTTGCATCACCTCGGTTTCCGGGCTGATCGGCAACCGTGGCCAGGTCAACTACAGCGCCTCGAAGGCCGGGCTGATCGGCGCGGCCAAGGCGTTGGCAATCGAGCTGGGCAAGCGCAAGATCACAGTCAACTGTGTCGCGCCGGGGCTGATCGACACCGCCATGCTCGACGAAAACGTACCCGTGGAAGAATTGATGAAAATGATCCCCGCCCAGCGCATGGGCACTCCGGAAGAAGTCGCCGGCGCGGTGAACTTCCTCATGTCCGCCGAAGCCGGCTACATCACCCGGCAGGTGCTGGCCGTCAACGGAGGCTTGTGCTGATGAAACGCGTCGTCGTCACCGGCATGGCCGGCATCACGTCCGTGGGCAGCGACTGGCCGACCATTGCCGCCAACTTCGCGGCCAACCGCAGCGGCATCCGGCGCATGGATGAGTGGGATCGCTTTAGCGAGTTGAACACCCGCCTGGCCGGGCCCATCGATGACTTCCAGGTCCCGGCGCACTGGACGCGCAAGCAACTGCGCAGCATGGGCCGGGTCTCGCGCCTGTCGGTGAGCGCGGCGGAACGAGCCCTGGCCGACGCCGGCCTGCTGGGCGACGCGTCGATCAAGGACGGGCGCATGGGCGTGTCCTGCGGTTCGTCCACCGGCAGCACCGACGAGATCAAGGCCTTCGGCAACATGCTGCTCAACAGCGTCGCCGAAGGGCTGAACGCCAACTCCTACGTGCGGATGATGCCCCACACCACCGCCGCCAACATCAGCATCTTCTTCGGGCTGACCGGGCGACTGATCCCGACATCCAGCGCCTGCACCAGCGGCAGCCACGGCATCGGCTACGCCTACGAGGCGATCAAGTTCGGCCGCTTGCCCATGATGCTGGCCGGCGGGGCGGAAGAACTGTGCCCGACCGAAGCCATGGTCTTCGACGCGCTCTACGCCACCAGCCTGAAAAACGATGCGCCGCACACCAGCCCGCGTCCCTACGACAAAGACCGCGATGGCCTGGTGATCGGTGAAGGCGCCGGCATACTGGTCCTCGAAGAGCTGGAACATGCCCTGGCGCGCGGTGCGCGGATCCATGCCGAGATCGTCGGCTTTGGCAGCAACGCCGACGGCCAGCACGCCACCCGCCCGGAACTGGTCACCATGCGCCGAGCCATGGAACTGGCCCTGGAAGACGCCGGCCTCAGTCCCTCGGCCATCGGCTACGTCAACGGCCACGGCACCGCCACCGAACAGGGCGACATCGCCGAAACCCTAGCCACCAGCAGCCTGTTCGGCGAACACATGCCCATCAGCTCGCAGAAAAGCTTCCTCGGCCACACCCTCGGCGCCTGCGGGGCCCTGGAGTCCTGGTTCAGCATCGAAATGATGAACAGCGACCGGTACGTGCACACCTTCAACCTCGACGAAGTCGATCCGCAGTGCGGCAAGCTCGATTACCTGCGCAACGAATTCCGCTCGATGAGCAACGAATACGTGATGAACAACAACTTCGCCTTTGGCGGCGTGAACACCTCGTTGATCTTCAGGCGCTGGCGTTGAACCTGGGGAACAGAGCCTGCTCGCGATAGCGGTAGGCCTGTAAAAACTCGGAAAGCGGAACACCTCATTTCCGAAACTTCCCACACCAAATAGCTTGAACTACGCGCTAGGGTCACCCTTCCAACCACAAAGTCGGGAATTCCAAGGATGAAGGAAGTGACCAACAAAGCCGTGATCGTTTTCAGCGGCGGCCAGGACTCCACCACCTGTCTGATCCACGCGCTGCCGAACTATGACGAAATACACTGCATCACCTTCGATTATGGCCAGCGCCATCGCGCCGAGATCGAAGTAGCACAGCAACTCGCCAAAAAGCTGGGGGTGACCGCCCATAAAATACTGGACGTCACCGTGCTCAGCGAACTGGCGATCAGCAGCCTGACACGCGACAACATACCGGTGCCCAGTGCAAACAGCGGGGCACCGGGCCTGCCCAATACTTTCGTACCGGGCAGGAATATTCTGTTTTTGATCCTGGCTTCCATTTATGCCTATCAAGTCGGGGCGGAGGCGGTGATTACCGGTGTTTGTGAAACGGACTTCTCTGGCTACCCCGACTGTCGTGACAACTTTGTCAAAGCAATGAACAACGCCGTTGAATTGGGCATGGATTACAAGCTGCGTATAGAAACGCCGCTCATGTGGTTGAACAAGGCGCAAACCTGGGCGTTGGCGGACTACCACCATCAGCTGGATTTGGTTCGCCAGGACACGCTGACTTGTTATAACGGAGTGAAAGGCGGTGGCTGTTCGGATTGTGCAGCCTGTCATCTTCGCGCAAAGGGGCTGAAGGAGTTCCTGGATAACAAAGACCACATTACGGCCAGCTTAAAAACAAAACTAGGAATTTCAAAATAATCTCTAACCGAGTGAGCTGCCGTTAAACAGCTCACTCGATACGTCAAGACACTTCGGCCTTTGCCAAGTATTTTTTAAGTAGCGATCTAGCCCCGTAGGCAGGCAAAACATTAAACACAGCAAAAGCCATCTTTATCACAATTTGAACATATACAATCCCTAGTATTTCCGCATTGCTCATCTTCCCAAAAAACGCAATAAAGCAAAAAAGAAAACTATCTATAACCACCGCAAAAAACGTGCTAAAGAAAACCCTTAAAAACAAGAATCTGGAATTCGTAAGCTTTTTTATCCGACATAAAATATAAGAATTCACATATTCCGAAACCAGAAACGAAATCGAGGAAGCTATTAATGCAGATACCACATGACTTATTACCTGATCAAAAGGAGCATCGAGCTGCCATCCTGACAAGCCTGGAAGCCCGTTAGTAATACTTAAAAGCGCAAGAATCAATGCATTGCTTGCAAACGCAAACCAAATGGCTCTCCTAGCAAGTCTAAGCCCATAGGACTCATTCAAGATATCCACCACCAGAAACGTAAGGGGATATAGAAATACGCCCGGCGTAACAACCAAATCGAAATTCTCGATATACAGGAGCTTGGCGGCGGAAACATTAGTAAAAACATATAACGCAAAAAGCAATAAATTCAGGACAACATAAATCATCCATGAGCGCTCATGACGATCGCTAAACTCATATGTTGTCGGTGCCGCCCCGCCGGAATAATACTTCTTATAGACCTCCTTGATTTCCCCTCGGCTCAAATTATCTACAATTTCACTCCTCATCACCTCCGCCAATTTTATCTTGATAATTTTCCCTGTCGAAACAACCATAAATACTGCAAGGCTTTTACCTTTTTCAAAACCCAACAGTTTGTACTTATCAGCCCCTAGCGCATTACTGCTTGTCATTGAACCGTTCCTCGACCACTTCCCCCACAACAACAAAAACATCAGATTCAAAATCCGCCCCAGCAACAATGTTCAAACGACGGCAAATTTTGTTATATACAAGCATCTCTCCGTGACCATCCGTGGGTCCCTTTCGCACTATTAACAAATCTCCTGCCTCATTCGCTCCGTAAATTTCTGCCTCCAGCAGTACAGCGATGAGATTACGAGCAGCTCCAAAATAATAAGTCAACGGATGCGAGACAACTAACTCGCCAATCCTTTTATCTAAATTCCGAATCAGTTGACTTTCCTTGATCACCGGCACTGCTGCCGGGTTCATATTTCCATGCAACGAAATACTGCTTTCAATGACTTCCTTTTCGGCAAAATCAACTGTTTCGATTTCCTTATAAGACACACCAAAAAAATCAGATATTTTACGGACGGTGGTTTGCTGCACATTAACCACCCTCCCCTCCAGAATATTATAGATCGTCGTCCTGGTGACACCGCTTGCCTGAGACAGGGAGACTCTTGTTTCCCCGCGACTTTTGATAAGATATTTAAGATTATTTTTTAAGTTTTCAATCCTGTCTTTTTTATACATACATCCACCACATCCTTATAGCTTATCTCCCTGTACCACTCTGCGGTAAGGGTGAATCTTTACAAGCACAGCATCCTACACACCTCAACCCCAACAAAAAATAGTCAAACAGTACATCAGACAACCGGAATATATCTCCAGCCCAGCAATGAATATATCCACCAACAGCAATAAAGACCATTCCTACAATGCAAACACAACAAGACTACAGGTAGCACTTACATGTATCATTTATTTACACAGCTGTTAAATATATTGATTAATAGCGAGGACTTTTCTGGTAATAACTTAGCTGACCGTCCGCTCATGTCGCAGCCAAGGCAATCCTGACTCCTCAATGAGACTGACGCCTCCCAAACCCTTGCAAGGAGCTCGAGCATGAAAAAGGCCGCCCACGCTTATCGACGAACACCGGACCATCCCACCCCAGTCTTCACCGTCATCCCTAACATCGATACCCGCTCACTGCTCTGCCACGCTTGCGAAACCCTCGCTTCGCTGAACGTCATGACCACCGACCTGGCCGACGAACTCGAAGGCTCGCGCCGCAGCGTCATATTGGCGGTGCAGCAACTGACCGAGTTGGGCGAGCTGCTGGTCAATCGAGCGCTGGACAACCTCGAACCACCAACAGGCCTCGAAGCCGCTTTGAACAACCAGCGCTGAACATGCGCCCCTTTACTCCAAGGAGATTTCGTCATGGACAGATACATGCCCACCACCGGCATCGATTGCACCATCGCTTCGCTACTGATCGACACCCAGGCACCGCTGGACGTACTGCACGAAACCGCCGCCCAACGCGTTCGAGCCGTCACCCAATTGCTCGAACACCTGGCCTTCGAAGGTGGCGTCCACAGCGAATTGGCCCGGGTATTGGTAATCGCCTTGCGCGATGGCTGCGACTTGATGGACGTCGTGGGGCGGCGATTGCAAATGCAACTGGTGGCCTAAAGAAAAAGGGCGCCTTGCGGCGCCCCTTAAAACCTATTAAACAGACGAGCCTACCAAACGAACGAAAGTTGAGTTCAACGGTGGAAACGGCTTGCTCGCGAAAAGGCCGGCACAGCCAACATCCAGGCAAGCAGGCCTACCGCTTGACGAGCAAGCCCGCTCCCACAGGCTCATAGTCCCTGCGAATGCAGGCGATGAACCTGCGCCAGTTGGAGAGCAGGCAAGAAATCCGCTGCCATCGGCACGCCTTCACGCACGATGATCATGAAACGTCGCTGAAGCGTGTTGACGATCTCGTCGCCATTGCTCAGGCGGCTGCCCACCAGGGCGACGTTGCTATTGGCCTCCCCGGCGGTCGTGAGGATGCGGGCCGTGCTGCCGTCGGCATACACGACCAGATCGCCTTTCTGCGCTGCCCGTACTTTCCAGCCGTTATCCAAAGTGAACTCCAGCGGCGAGGTCGCTTGCTGGACCGTGCCGCCGTGACGGGTCTGGCTGCCTTCGGTGGCCACTCGGTAAATGGCGATGGGCGGATGAGCTTCGACGTAGGCCTTTTGTCGACGGATGAATGACAAGACTTTTTCGTCGCAGCCATCCCATTGCTGTTGCACCCGGTACAAGTCATCCAGATGACGGAGATGTTCCCGAGAGATTTCGTTGGTGTAGGGGGCCTGCAAAGATGGGGGCATTTCCAGGGGCCTTATTCAGGGGCTTCAGGCGGTTTCCCTTGCCGCCGGGAAGGGACGCCGAGCCGGGCGATTCGGAATGATGAATGAGACGTTGCAGCCCTGGCGCGTCGCAACCCCCACCGCGTGGTAGCTGGAACGAATAGGAAACGTCGCAACCAGAAATGCTCGTTTTCCTACAACCCTTGGGAAAGCCTCCCGCAGCTCCACCCGGCCTTTCCTGCGCAACGAACAATGCCTGTCGAAAGTTTCGGCAGCGCCCGTACACCGCCTGACGACGCTGCATGCGGTATCTATGTACCGCACCCGCTCAACGCTTGCCCAATACGTTGTTTCCTCCGAAAACCTCCCAGGAAGAGAACATGCTGGAGAACGAATCGTTACAGACCGCTGGCGACCTGCTGATACACCAACTCAATGCTTCGCAGCAGCAAATGATCCGACTGAACGAAGCCTTCGCGCAGCCCTCGAAAGTGATTGCGCAGCAGTTGGACGACGCTGTCAGAACAGCCTTCCCCGCGCTGGCGGACAAGGTGGCAGCAAAAGAAATACTCGTGTGCCGGTTGCAAGACGAAGCCATCCCCCCATCCGAGCGAACAACCGACGCGCCGGCCTTTCAACGCAAGGTGACGCAAACCATCGCCCTCGACAGACTGTTCTGGCAGGTACTGGCTGGGAAGATCAATGCACGCGAGTTCTTCGACGATTTGCGCAACATCGACATCGTCACCGATCAAGACTACGTCACGGACATGCCCGCCGCCTTCAACAGCCGGGATGCCAAGCACGCCATCGAGCGACTGGTCAGCATCACCCCGGCGTCGTGTCAGCAGCGGCTGGCAAAAGCGCTGGACGACTTCTGGGATAACCCGCCCGCGCCCAACCGGGACCGCACCGTCAGCGAATGGCTGGCCGATGAATTGGGTGCGCAACTCAAGGCACAGGCCGATCTCCACCGACTGGACGGAGCTCTGAGCGCGCCGCTGTACAAAGCGGTGGCGGACCATGCCTTGTCAGCACCGGACGCAGCGTCACGCGCCACGCTGGCCGCACGTGACCGGCCCGGGGTTTTCAGCCTGAGCGTCACCCCCAAAGGGTGGTGGTCCAGTGTGCCGAGGCCGGCGGCCGTGGTGCTGACACAGCGCGACAACGCTGCAGATCCGGGAAACACGATGCTGTACCGCCCAGGAAATCCGCTGGAGATCTACGCCGATCTGAGTACGTTAAAGAACAGCCTGACGGGGGACGAGGACCCTGCCCATGACGGGGTGAGTATCACTCCAGTTGAGGAAGACTTTCTCGCCCACTTGGTCGCCGACCTGCGATCGGTGCAGAAGGCCGCCGTGAGCGAGGCGTTATTGAACGGACCAGGTGAAGACGAGGCGATCAACGCCTGGATGACCCGGGTGGATGATGCGGCGAACCTCAGGGACAGGCTGGACCTGGCAGGCGCCATGGACGAGCGTGCGTTACGGCTGTATCAGAAAAAACTGGACGATTGGCTGCGCGGCAATCCGAACATCACCGGCCGTGATCGCGTGGCCTGGTGGAGGGCGGTGCAGAACCTGCAGACCGCCCTGGAGGACACGCCGCAGCCGCCGGACCCGGTGACGCTAGCCAGCCCTGAGGCGCTTCGGGACCGGACCCGTACCTTGCTGGCCGGGTTCATCAAGGACAGATACAGCCCGGTCGACCCGGACCAGGTGTCCTTGAGTATCCGCAAGCAGATCATCGACCCGAATGCGCCGACGGGCGAATCGCCGTTTGGCTCCGGGGTCGCGCTGGGCCGGGTGAAAGCGATCATCGATGACCGTCGCTCCCTGACGGAGTGGGCAATGGCCAACCTGACGCCGGACGAGCGCAATACGGCTCACGCTACCGTGGAGGGGCCGTTGACCTTTGCGCAGATAGTGGACGTCATCGAGCGGGCCAACGTCGGCTCCCGGCTGCCCGCCGCATTGCAACTCGCCGCCCGGGCGCATCAGGGCGAATGGATGTCCCTGAAAGGCAAGCACATGCGTGCGCAAGCATGGGCAGCGCACATCTCGGGCGATTTGAGGCACGACCGGGACAACACCGGCCTGAACCTGGTACTGGCCGCGCTGGACAGCCCGACGCCCGAGGGACGCCGCCAGGTCAACGGTCATGACGTGGTGGTCAGGCAGATCCAGTGGGGCGACAGTGTGCTGAAAGAGCTGCTGGTATTCGGCGTCAAGACGTTCGCCAGCCGGCCGTCGCTGACGCTGTATACGCCGGGCGCGCCGGACGGAAAAGTGTTCAGGGACATAGACGCCGGAAGCGACCGGGAGCTGGAAGCCGCGCTGGTCAGGACGCTCACCGCCACGCTGGAAATGACCCGCTGGCTGATCGCGCAACTGCCACTGGCGGAACAGGCCGATCCGTTGGCGAGCCTGGTGCCGGCTTCGGAAAACCTGACCCTCGACGAAAAGATCAAGAAGGTCACACAGCCCACCTTCTCCTGGATAAGGCACCGGGTCCAGGACGACTTTGCGTTAAACGTCGCCTCCCCCGTGGTCAAGGGCGACCTGCTCAAAGCGCTGCACGAGACGCAGATCACTCACGCGCTCAAGACGGCCGATGCGCTGACGGTGACGAATGCCGAGCGTGATAGCACGGCCGCCCAGGAAGGGCGCAGGCAAGGCGTCGCATTGCTGACCGGCGCGATGGCGATGTTCTATGCCGGTCGCCTGGGCGGGGTACTGGGACGGGCGGTCCTGCCCGTCATGGCCGGGGGCGCTGCGGTGGCGGCCATCGAGGATGAGGGCGGCAGCTTGAGCCAGTGGACCGCTGATTTTCTCAGCGGGCTGGGGGAGGTCATGGCTGAAGCCGGACAGGATGTGATCATGGCCCGCGCGGCACGCCGCCGCAGCAGCCGCCCGCCGCTGTCTTCCCTGCCCCGAATGCCTGACCCGGAGATGGGACCGTTCCTGCTCAAGGGTTTTGACGGCACGGGCCTGGTGCCCGAAGGTCGCAGTCTGTACCGGGACGCAACCGGCCAAGGCTATTTGAAGCTGGGAAATGACTACTGCAAAACCGCGATCCAAGAGGGCCTGCGGATCATCTACGCGCCGGACAATCGCACTCATCAACGCACGGTGACTTGGAACCGTGGCCACTGGCAGATCGAAGCACCAGCACGGCTGCTCGGTGGGGGAGCCCTGCACAGCCTGCTCAACCGGACTCCAGAAACTCCACAGCAGAAGACTTGTAACGCATTGGTAGAGGGCGTGCTCGTCGAGCATCACTGGCCCTCCCGGGACACGGTGAACACGGCCCGGAAGGTCATCAACGCGATGCCCGAAGAACTCGCCGAGCGCATCTTGCGCGAGAGCATGAATGACATCGCCCTACGTGACATAGACGCCTATCGCGCTCGCATCAGCCAGATAAACAAAGGACTCCTGGGCTTCGCGTCACATAAGAACGCCCACGAAAGCCTGATGCACAAATTCAACGTGTGGCAGGCCGTCGATTACTGCACCCGAGACATCGATGCACAAGTAAAAGGGATTCAGCTCACGGCCCCTCAGAAGATAAAAATATTCGACATGACTTTGCCCCTCAAGAACGAGCTTTTCGACAGCGAAGGCAACTTCAGGATGATGATGTCGTCCCTGCCGGATAACCTCACCGGCGCCTTGTTCATCACCATCATTCCTGAACGGGGCAAAAAGAAAGCCGCCATGACCAAGATCCAGAACGACATTCATGAGGTGGTCGAAGCGGCGGAAAAGCGCGTTTGGGAGGAGCTGGGGGTGCTGTTTTCAGGAGAGGGCCCGGACGTGCAAGCCGCCCGGGAAAACTATAAGAAGAACCCGGATCACTTCCAGGAATATAAAAAACAAAAGCTCACGGCCTTCAGGGACGAGATGAAGAAACGCCACAAGCCCGGGCTCCTGACAGAAATCCGGAACAACAAGATTCCTTATGTCATCGCCAACAAGGGCAAGTCACAGCGAAAGACCCTGTTGGTCACCGGCGAGGACATCAGCAACTTTACGAAGAACCTCTCGAACTACGACACGTTCGATATCGAAGTCGTGACCCAGGTGCCGACGAAAAAGGTCTCCGGCAAAACACCGCCAACCACGACGCCCGTCGTCCTGGCGCAAACTTCGCCCCTGACAGACAAGTTCACGGTGAACATCAGTACCCTGGCCGAAACACAGATGTCCTACGACAACTTCCCCGAGGCAGCCCGGGCCAAGGTCAGCGAAATCATGGATGACATTCGCGCCGGCAGGGCAACCACCAAAAGGATCAACCGTTATTACTGGTACGACATGGCGCAGTTGTCACCCGGCAGTGGCAGAGGCGCGTGGCGCGCCGCGTTCGAACGCAAGGGCGACACGTGGACCCTCCAAGGGTTCTATGACTATCACGTCAACAAACCTGCGACGGTCTGGGAAGGCTAGCCAACGGGACGTCCACGGCCAGTCTAAGGGCGCCTTTCGGCGCCCTTATCACGCCTCTCCGACTAGACCGGTAGCTATTGCGGGCTGCGCGTCAGCAATTCCATGAACGCCTTGGCCATCGGCGAGCGCTGGTCCTTGCGCTGCACCAACCACACCGCCGACACCGCCGCCGGATCGAGCAGCGGCCGGTAGACCACGCCGTCGATGCGCATGCGCTGGTAAGACGCCGGCAGCACCGAAACCCCCAGCCCCGCCGCAACCAAGCCGATGATGGTCATGGCTTCGCCGGCTTCCTGGGCGAAATGCGGGCTGAAGCCGGCGTCACGGGCCAGGCCCAAAAGCTGCGCGTAGAGGCCGCTGCCATAGCTGCGGGGGAAAAACACGAACGGCTCATGGGCCAGGGCCGAGAGAAACAGCCCCTCTTCATTGCCCTGGGCCAGCGGATCCTTGGCGCTGAGCACCGCCACCAGCGGTTCGCGGCTGAGCTCGATTTCCACCAGGCTGTCGGGCAGCGGCAACGGTCGCATGATCCCCACTTCGATCGTTTCGTCCACCAGGGCATCCGCCACTTGGGTGCTGCTCATCTCCCGCAGGTTCAGGTGCACCGCCGGGAAACGCTGGCGGAACGAAAAGATCGCTTGGGGAATCGTAGAGTTGAATGGCGCCGAGGAGGTGAAGCCGATTTTCAATTCGCCCAGCTCCCCCAACTGCGCGCGACGGGCCACGTCGGCGGCCTTGTCGACCTGGGCCAATACTCGGCGCGCTTCGTCCAGGAACAGGCGCCCGGCCTCGCTCAACGCGACCCGACGATTGGTGCGCTCGAACAACCGCGCGCCGATCTCCTGCTCCAACGCCTGGATCTGCTGGCTCAAGGGCGGCTGGGAGATGCCCAGGGCCAGCGCAGCACGACCGAAGTGCAGCTCTTCGGCCACCGCGATGAAGTAACGCAAGTGACGCAATTCCATGGGGCATCCAATAAGTCGAGAAACGTCTTAAACAGGTCGAACAATATATTGGATAGAAACATTAGCCGGCTATATGCTTTTTTCACTGCTTGCCGTGCTCCTGCGAGGTCCATCGTGAAAACCGCTGTCGCCCCACTCGCCCATGAAATCCACCCCCGTGTGCAGAATGATGCCGTCGGACTGAAGGACGTCTACATCGAGAAAGGCACGCCGATGTTCATGCGCACGGTGCTGGCGCTGTTCAGCGGTGGCTTCGCGACCTTCGCCCTGCTCTATTGCGTGCAACCGATGATGCCGTTGTTGTCCCGGGAGTTTTCCATCAACGCGGCGCAAAGCAGCCTGATCCTCTCGGTGGCGACCGGCCTGCTCGCCGTCGGCCTGCTGATCACCGGTCCGATTTCCGACCGCATCGGCCGCAAGCCGGTGATGGTCGCGGCGCTGTTCGCCGCCGCACTGTGCACCCTGGCCAGCGCCATGATGCCGACCTGGCAAGGCGTGCTGGTACTGCGCGCCCTGGTCGGCCTGTCGTTGAGTGGGTTGGCGGCAGTGGCGATGACCTACCTGAGCGAGGAGATCCATCCCAAGCACATCGGCCTGGCGATGGGTCTGTACATCGCCGGCAACGCCATCGGAGGCATGTGCGGGCGCCTGATCACGGGCGTGCTGATCGACTTCGTCAGCTGGCACACCGCGATGCTGGTGATTGGCGGGTTGTCGCTGATCGCGGCGGCGGTGTTCTGGCGGATCCTGCCCGAATCACGCAACTTCCGGCCGCGCTCGCTGCATCCACGCAGCCTGCTGGACGGTTTCACCCAGCACTTTCGCGATGCCGGGCTGCCGCTGCTGTTTCTCGAAGCCTTCGTGCTAATGGGCGCGTTCGTGACGTTGTTCAACTACATCGGCTACCGCCTGCTGGCCGAGCCTTATCATCTGGACCAGGCCTTTGTCGGCATGCTCTCGGTGGTGTACCTGTCGGGTATCTACAGCTCGGCGAAGATCGGCGCACTGGCCGACAAGCTCGGGCGGCGCAAGATGCTCTGGGCGACCATCGCGCTGATGCTGGCCGGCCTCGCCCTGACCATGGCCACGCCGCTGCCGCTGGTGATCCTGGGCATGCTGGTGTTCACCTTCGGCTTCTTTGGCGCCCACTCGGTCGCCAGCAGCTGGATCGGCCGCCGCGCCCTCAAGGCCAAGGGCCAGGCATCTTCGCTGTATCTGTTCAGCTACTACGCCGGATCGAGTGTGGCAGGGACGGCCGGCGGCATGGCCTGGCACCTGGGCGGTTGGAACGGCGTTGGCCTGTTCATTGGCAGCTTGTTGCTGGTGGCCTTGCTGGTGGCGGTGAAGCTGGCGAAATTGCCGGTGTTGCCGGGGAATGTGCAGGTTTAGTTGTGCCGCAAAACCACCCGCGCAACCAACACGCTCTTCTCCACCTCCAAAGTCAGCGACTGCAACATCGCCCCCTCGCGCTCTTGTTGATCCAGCCACAGGAGCAACCGATTGGCCTCACCGCTGACGGCCAGTCGCAACGAATCGCCATCGACCTCCATCTGCCCAATCTCCAACCCTGCTGCCGTGGCGCTGTCATTGACTCGCACCGACAGCGGCCCCTCGGCAATGATCGCGGCCTGCGCGGGCTCGGCACGCTGGATGCGGACGCTCAGTTCGGCTTGCTGCCGATAGTGCCGTTCGGCGATCTCCAGCCGTTGCCGCGTGGGTTGCCAGATCGACAGGTAGCCCATCACCAGCAGCACCAAGCCGGCCATCCCCAGCAACAACTGTTGCTCACGACGTGAACGTCGCCCCCAGCCCTGCTTCAGGCTCAGCCATGCATTGACGTTCATTCCTGGTTCTCCAGCGTCACGGTGGCATGCACCTGGTTGTTCTGTTTGCTGGCGCTGCCCAGGATGAGGGGCAGGCCGTTCTGTTGACCGCGCTCGCGCAGTTGTTCGAGCTCGACGAAGCTGTGGGCCGTCAGTTGGATTTTCCAGCCCTCGTCGTCACGAAAATCGATGCGCTGTACCTCGACGTTGCTGGCGCCAATGACCTGCTCCGTCAGGCGGACCAGGCGAGTGACCTGGGTGTCCCGGGGTTGGCCGCGACGCCCTTGCAGCGCCTGGAATTGCGCCGCCAGGTCGACGATGCGCACCTGTTCGGGGTACAGCGACCTGAACCGCTGCTCGCTCTGGGCATACAGGCGCCGAGTTTCGCTTTCCAAATAGCGGACGCGGATTTCACTGAACGCCCAGGTGAGCATCAACCCACCCAACGCGACCACCGCCGCTCCCCGCCATGGCAAACGCTGGCGACGCCGGCGGAACTCCCCCTGCAACAAGTCGATGGGGTGTCCGCCGGCGCCCAGCAGCCACTCATCGATGCCCGGGCAATCGCGCCCCTCGTCCAGCCAGTGGAGGTCTTCGGGCAGGTCAGGCTTGAGCGCCGCCAAGGCCCGGACAGACAACGCCACCCGCGCCGGCAAGGCTCCGCCCAGCAACCAGCGACCGAACCAGCGCACACCATAGGCGGCGTCGCTGGGCAGCAGGTCGGCGTCGACGTGCACCGCACGGACATCGACACCTTGTGCCGCCAGCAGCGCCAGTAACGCCTGGAACCGGGCCCGGCCAGTCACCATCAGCGGATAACGCTGCTGGCGGTCCCGGCGACCGCTGCCAATGTGCAGCGCATCGAGGTCTTCACTCAGTTGTTCTTCGATGGCGAACGCCAGGGCCTGGGGCCGGGGCTGGCGCCGGGAGGGCCACGGATCGCTGCGCAACCAGCTGCACATTTCCATCGGCAACAGCACGTCGACGTCACGCCCGTGCAGTTCGCGGGCAGCCTCGTGCAAAGGCAGGCAACGCCGCTCGCCCGTTGGCGACCACAGGCAACAGGGCCAATGGGCGCTGGGGTCGCCCAGGCCCTCGGCGGTCAGGTAAAGCCAGGTTTTCATCAAGGAAGCTCACTGGGGCTGAAGGGTAAGAAACGCCGCTGGCGAACGGTCCAGCGGCCGCTGGCAACGTCGTGCTCGACATCCGAGGCCAGCCGCAGACGGCTGCCGCCGCGCGTCACGCTCACGGTGATGCGAAACCAGCGGCTGCCCACACCCAACCCGTGGCTGCTGAGGCCCAGGCCGGACACCAAGGCGTCATGGGTGAACGCCTGGACGCTGGCATAAGGTTTGTCGCAACGCTGGCTGACGAGCGCCTGGGCCGGCCCGGCCTCCATGCCATCGAGGGTCATCAGCAATAGCTGCGGCGCGGTGTTGACGTTCAGCCGCGCCTCTTTGGGCAGCAGCGTCACCCAAGGCTCCAGGCGCCTCAAAGTCTGCGCGTCGATGCCGGGCAGCAGGCGCAGTTGACTCAACTCCTGCACCGGCCCGACCTGGGGCAATGACAGCGCTGGCAGATCCAGCAAGGCCAGCAGTCGACGCCAACGGCCCAGGGTGACTTGATCGACTTGCCCCAAGGCCAGCAGCGGGGTGAGGTTCAAGCGTCCGGACAAGTCCTCGATAGCGATATTCATCTGCGCGTCTTCCGCGGCGAAGGCAGGTCCGAGCCGGGCCCAGTCCTGGCTCAGGTCGACGGGTCCGGCGGTCGTTATTTCACTGCCTTCGAGCACCTGCTGCGCCCAGGCTTCACCCGCCAGCCCGAGTTGACGCAGTTGGATCTGTTGCAGCTGCTGCGCGCTGCCCTGCACCAACAGGCGATGGCTGCGCAGCATGCCGCCGGTGAGCAGCAGCGCCAGGCTCATCACCAGCAGCACGCTGATCAGTGCCACGCCTCGTTGGCGGTTCATGGCAACGATCCAGGCAACAGCAGCACGCGACGGACCTGCTCGAAACGCCCGGTCGACAGCATCAATTCCAGGGCCAGTGGCTCGTCCACGGTTTCGCTGCGCCAGCCCCGCTGCGGATCGAACAATCGCCAGCTCAACCCGCGCACGTCGTCGAGCAGTTTCTGCTGCTGCGCGGTGTCCGTGCCTTCACCGCGACTGTCGCGCCACAACGCGGTACCTTCGAGCCGATAGGTCACGGCTTGTCGTTCGCTGCGAGGCTGGTCCAGGGGATTGCGCCAGTGACTGCGCTGCAGTTGCAGCCCTCCCGGCGCGAGCACGACGGAATCGGTCACGACCTGCCAGGCATCGCGCTCGATCACCCCCACGGCACGCTGCAAGGCCCTGAGGTCGCGCTCATGCTGGGCGGTTCCCTGTTGGGTGCGCACCACCCCATCGAACAGCCGCCAACCGGCCAGGCCGAGCAAGGCAAAAATGGCGATGGCGATCACCAGTTCCAGCAAGGTGAAGCCCGACTGCTTATTCATCACGGGTGCGGATCCAGCCAGTGGTGCGATGCACGACGGACCCGCTGCCGACACGGCTGACCTGGATATCCACCTGGAGCAGGCGCGGATCGCTCGACGGGGCGATGCGCTGTTGCAGCGTCCAGTCCCGCTGGGCCAGGCGCCGGGTCAGTCGCTGTTGCCCGACGGGCGTGGCGGTGTGCAGGCGCAGTTCGCTCAAGTGGTTGTCCGCCAGCCAGGCACCGAACAGACGCTCCTCCAGGCCAGCGCTTTGCTTGAGCACGAACTGGCTGGCCGACAACACGGCCGCTGCCAACGTGGCGAAGATCGCCAGGGCCACCATGATTTCCAGCAGGGTAAAGCCCTGGCAGTCACGTGCATCAGTCATCGATCAACGGCTCTGCGATGCCATCGCTCGATACCCGCGAAATCGTCTGGCCGGCGACCTTGATGAATAACCTGAAGGGGCTGATTTCGTCACTGCTGAGCAGCAGCAATTGCGGTGCACCTGGCCCATCGTCGAGCCTCATCGCATAGCCGTCCTGCTCTAGCCCGAATGTCAGCTCCCCGGGCAACCGATGCGCAGCTGCGACATCGGTCCAGCCCTGGGCTTCAAGCCGCACGACCTGATAACCGCGAGGTTGCACGCGCACACCGTATTCCTGCCCGTCCAGCACCGCTCGTTCGCGCAGTTGCTGCACCAGCCGACTGAAGTCCTGGGCTTGCTGGCGAGCCTCGCGGGCCGGGCTCGGGCCGATGGCGAAACTGACCATGCCTGCCACGACCCCGATCAACACGATAACGACCATCAGCTCAAGCAAGGTGAAACCCCGGCAACGACGTCCCATGCTCAATCGGCCCAGTTGCCGATGTCGGCGGCAAACCCGTCACCACCCAACACGCCATCGGCGCCCAGCGAGTACAGGTCGTAGCTGCCATCGCGCGCCTTGAGGCCAGGATTGAGGTACTGGTAGGGTGTGCCCCAAGGGTCGATCGGCAGGCTCTTGAGATACCCCTGGGGGTTCCAGTTCTTCGCCGCGGGCGTACCGGACGGACGCTTGCTCAATGCCTCAAGGCCTTGCTGGGTCGAGGGGTAGTGAAAGTTGTCCAGGCGATACATTTCCAGGGCCGTGGCAATCGCCTGGATGTCGGTCCGGGCGGCGGTGGTCTTGGCTTGATCGGGCCTACTCATGAACTGCGGCACCACGATGGCGCCGAGCACGCCGATGATGACCACCACCACCATGATTTCGATGAGGGTAAAGCCGCGTTGAAGACGCGAAGGTCGGTTGTGTTGAAGCTTCATGGATCAATTCACCCATTGGTTGAGACTCAGGATCGGTAGCAGGATGGCCATGACGATCAGCAGCACGACGCCGCCCATCAGCACCAGCATGGCTGGCTCGAAAAGGCTCACCACCAGGGCCATGCGCGCCGCGAGGCTGGCCTCCTGCTGTTCGGCCGCGCGGGCCAGCATGTTGTCGAGTTCGCCGACCCGTTCGCCGCTGGCGATCATGTGCAGCATCAGCGGCGGGATATCACCGCTCAGTTCCAGGCCACGGGTCAGGGTTCCGCCCTCGCGGACCGAACGGGCGACGTCGGCCATGCGGGCGCGGATCGTCAGGTTGCCGATCACCTGGGCGGCGATGTGCAAGGCCTCCACCAACGGCACGGCACTTTTGCTGAGGATCGCCAGGGTGCTGGCGAAACGGGCCGCTTCCATCGCCCGCAGCACTTCGCCCAGCAACGGCAACCGCAGCAACAGGCGATGCCAGCGCAGGCGCCACACCGTTTGGCGCAGGCTCCAGCGCCACAGGCCGACCACGGCGACCAGCGTGCCGAGCAGCCCCAAGCCATGGCGATGCAAGCCGTCGCTCACGGCGATCAGCGCCTGGGTCAGCGCGGGCAACGGCTGGCCGCTGTCGACAAAAATCTTCACTACATCCGGCACCACGTAACCGAGCAGGAACGCAACGATCACCACACAGGCGAACATCAGGATCAGCGGGTACACCAGCGCCAGTTGAATGCGTTGGCGCGAGGCCTGGCGCGCCTGGGTGTAGGCCGCCAATTGTTCCAGCACCTGGCCCAAGTGGCCGGATTGCTCGCCGGCCGCCACCGTGGCGCAGAACAGCTCGGGAAACGCCCGTGGAAACGTCCGCAGCGCGGTCGCCAACGCGTGGCCTTCCATCACCCGACTGCGCACCGCCGACAGCAGGTGAGCCACGCGCCGCTTCTGACTCTGTTGCGCCACCGCCCCCAGCGATTCTTCAAGGGGCAGGCCGGCCTGGATCAGGGTCGAAAGCTGCAGCGTCAGCAACGCCAGGTCAGCCGGGCTCAAGCGTCCCCCCGCGTGCCGGACGCCTGTGGTCCGTGGCTCGGCGGCGTGCAACTCGCTGGGCAACAAGCCCCGCTCGCGCAGCAACTGGCGCGCGTGGCGGGGGCTGTCGGCTTCCACGCGGCCCTTGCAGCGCCGGCCCTGGGCATCTTCCGCCCGATAATCGAAGGTCGGCACGGGGCTAATCCTCCTGGGTGATGCGCAGCAGTTCGTCGACGCTGGTCAAGCCTTCCAACACCCGTTGGCGCCCGTCCTGAAACAGGCTGCGGGAAGTCTTGCGCGCCTCGAAGGCCAGCGCCTGCTCGGCGGCGCCCTGATGAATCAGTTGCGAAAACGTGGCGTTGACGTTCACCAGTTCGTAGATGCCGAAGCGCCCGCGATAGCCTTTCTGGCACTGATCGCAACCTTGGGCCTTGAACAGCCGTGGCGCGGCGTCGGCGGCAAGCCCCAGGCGCCGGCAAAGGGCGGCGTCGGCCACATAAGGCGTCTTGCAGGCCGGACAAAGGGCCCGCAACAAACGCTGGGCGACGATGCCGGCCAGGGACGACGCCAGCAGATAGGCATCGACCCCCATGTCCAGCAACCGCGTGACCGCGCCGACGGCGGTGTTGGTGTGCAGGGTGGAGAGCACCAGGTGACCGGTCAGGGACGCCTGGACGGCGATTTCGGCGGTCTCGCGGTCGCGTATCTCGCCGACCATCACCACGTCCGGGTCCTGGCGCAAAATGGCCCGCAAACCACGGGCAAACGTCATGTCGACCTTCGGGTTGACCGGCATCTGGCCAATGCCCGGCAGGTGATATTCGATGGGGTCTTCGACCGTGAGGATATTGCGGCTCTGGTCGTTGATGCTGCTCAACGCCGCGTACAGGCTGGTGGTTTTCCCCGAGCCCGTGGGGCCGGTCACCAATACGATGCCGTGGGGTTTGCCGAGCAATTGGCGCAGGCCGGCCAGGGTGTCGTCGGGCAGGCCCAGGCGTTGCAGGTCCAGGCGCCCGGCCTGCTTGTCGAGCAAGCGCAACACCACGCGCTCGCCATGGGCCGAAGGCAGCGTGGAAACCCGCACATCGACCTCATGGCCGGCCAGGCGCAACGCCATTCGCCCATCCTGGGGCACGCGCTTCTCGGCAATGTCCAGGCGCGCCATGACCTTGATGCGTGAGACCAGCAGCGTCGCCAACTCGCGACGCGGGCGCAGTATTTCCTGCAACTGGCCGTCGACGCGCATGCGCACCGACAGGTACTGCTCGAACGTTTCCAGGTGCACGTCGGAAGCGTGCTCACGCACCGCTTCGCTGAGCAGCGCGTTGATCAGGCGGATGATCGGCGCATCGCCCTGTTGTTCCAGCAGGTCGGTGGTCTGCGGCACTTGGTCGACCAGGCTGAGCAGGTCCAGTTCTTCGTCCAACCCCTGGGCCACCTGCTCGGCGGCGCGCTGCCCCTGGCGATAGGCGCTCGCCAGGCGCGTGGCGAATTGCGCCGGCTCCAGGATCTGGATCGGCAACTCGCGGCCACACAGGCGCCGAACCTCGGCCATGGCCGTCAACGGCGTATCGCGGCGCATCACCAGGCTCAAGGTCGCCCCCTCGCCTTCCAGCAGCACGCCCCAGCGCCTGGCGAAACCAAAGGGCAGCGAAACCTGGAGATCCGTCACAGGGCACCCGAACGTGGTTGTGGCTCGGCCGCCGACGCATCCGTGGAGGAATCGAACAACTGGCGGGGATCCCGGGGCAGCAGCAGCGAATTATTTTCCCGCGAACCGGGTTTACTCAGCTCCCGCAGCGCGTCGTAGCGCTGGCGACTGACCTCGGCCAGGTCTTCGTTGCTGCGCACGATGGTCGGGCGCAGAAACACCATCAGGTTGCTTTTGGTCTGGGTGTCGCGGGTCCAGCGAAACAGCGCGCCCAGGTACGGAATACTGCGCAGCAACGGCACACCGCTCTGCTGGGTGCGGACACTGTCGCGAATCAACCCACCGATCACGATGATCTCGCCATCGTCCGCCAGGATCGTGCTCTTCAAGGCGCGCTTATTGGTGATCAGGTCTGAGGAGTCGATGCCGGAGACCGACGGCGCGATGTCCGAAACTTCCTGCTCCACTTCCAGGCGCAACGTCGAGCCTTCGTTGATGTAGGGTTTGACCTTGAGGCTGATGCCGACGTCCTTGCGCTCCACGGTGGTGAATGGATTGTCCGCGCCGTTGCTGTTGGTGGCGTAGGAGCCGGTCTTGAACGGGACGTTCTGGCCGACGATGATTTCCGCTTCCTGGTTGTCCAGGGTCAGCAGGCTGGGGGTGGACAACAGGTTGCTGTGGGCATCGCTCGCCAGCGCCGAGACCAGCGCACTGAAGCGGTCGCCGCCGATGCGCAGGAAGGCGGCTTCCTTGGTTTTATCCAGTTTATTGGGGTCCAGCCCGATGATCGGGATGTCGGTGCCCGGAAAGTTGACAGCCCCTGACGCGCTGCCCTTGTTGACGCCCCACTGCACCCCCAACGCTTCGGAGATGTCCCCGGTCACCTCGACGATGGCGGCGTGAATGAGCACCTGCGCCCGGGGCTGGTCCAGTTCGCGGACGATGTTTTCAATGGTGCGGACCTGGGCCGGCTCGGCGATCAATACCAAGGCGTTCTGGCTTTCATCGGCCTTGATCATGAACGGGTGGGTGGCGGCGCCTTCCCGCAGGCCGGCGAGTGCCGGTGTGGTTTTCTTATCCTGCCCGACCGCTTCCAGCACTTCGGCCAGTTGCTTGGCATCGCTGTGGCGCAGGCGGATGACCCGGGCGTTGTCCTCGGAGGTGACGGGGGCAACGTCCAGGGTCCGGGCCAGGTCCACCAGGCGTTTTCGCACCGGCGCAGCGCCGATGATCACCAGGCGGTTGCTCCGCACATCGGCAATGACCAACCCTGCGGTATCCCCTTCGCGCTTGCCGGTGGAAGCCTCCATGATCGGCGCGATATCCCCGGCCCGGGCATGCTGCAATGGCAGCACCACATGGTTGCGGTTGCGTCCCGAGTCCAACTGCTGCACCACCGCGCCGATGCGCCGGACATTCGCGGCGGTGTCGGTGACCACCAACGCGTTGGACGACACCGAAGGGCCCATATAACCGTTGCCCGACACCAGCGGCCGCACCAACCCGGCCACATCGGCGGCAATACTCGAATGCAGTTCGATCACCTGGGTGACGAACTGCGAGGGCGTGGCGCTTGTCGCATCGGCGATGCCGGCACGCGTCTTGGCTTCACCGACCGGGGTGATCAGGATCCGCTCGCCTTCGTCGATCACGGTGAAGTTATGGGCATCGAGTACCGAGTAGAACAACCGACGCACGCCCTCGCGATCCAGCGCCTGGCGGGACATGACGGTAATGCGCCCCGACACCCGGGGATCGAGCACCACGGTCTTGCCCAGGATCGCCGAAAACTCATCGACCACGTCGCGCAGTTCCGCATTGTTCATCGCCAGCTGCCATTGCGCCTCTTCGGCCCGCAAGGCACCGGGGAAGGTCAGCGGACAAAACACGGCAACGCAGAACAGGACGCTCGATACACGGCCGCGGATAAAGCTGTTCATGAATTCGATCACTCTGATTGCCCGACCACCGGGCGTAGGTATTGCGCGGAATGAGGCGCCGCCGGGCGTTCGACGGCGGGGGCCAGCCGACGCAGCAAGGGCTTTGCCGCAGGTTGCAGGGCCAGCCGTTCTTCACGTCCGTTGCGCCACAACATCACGTGGTCGGCCTCGACCCGTCGCAGCACGCTGCCGCCGGGCAGGCGCTCCCCCACTTGGTACAGGCGTGGGCCGGCGGCGTCCGCGAGCAAGGCCCGCGACAGACCCGGACCGGCGACGAAGCTGGCTTGCAACGTCACCGGTTCAGCGCTCGGCGCATGGGCGCCTTCAGGCGCCAGGCCAAGCACCGTCGCCACGGCTTGTACGTTGGGTAAATCGCGTATCGCAAGTACCTTTGGCGCAACGTCCACCGGCACATCAAGATTCAACTGCTGGCGAAAGCGCCACTCTTGCCCTGCCAGGAACACCCCGTACAGCAACGGCACGAACACCCACGCCGCCGTCGTCAAACGGCTAGCGGGCCGAAAAGAAAAACGCATCTGCGCGCTCACTGGAGCATCGCCCGCGGGCGCTTCGCCAAGGACATCCGCCGCACCACCCGCCGACCACACAGCTCATGCCAGAGCACCGCGCACAGATGCAGGGCAATGAGCGCCGACAGCGCCCCGCAAGACAGGGTATGGACGGTATTGGCCAACGCGATCAACGACGGCTCGCCCAACGGCTGGGGGATCCGGACGAGGCCGAAGACACTGATGGCGCTTTTCATCATCAGCACGCCGCTCACCAGCACGACGCCGATGCTCAGGTAGATCAGCGCGTGCACCGCCGTCGCCAATCTCTTGCTCAACGAACGCGCCGCGTCCCGGGATCGCCGTTGGCATACGAACAGCCAGGCCCGCCAGGCAAAAAACGGAATGAACAGGGTCGTCAGCGACACATTGAGTGACCCGACCCAGTGTTCGGTCGAAGCCGAGACCGGGTAATACGCCACATAGAAGCCCGACACCAACGCCCACAAAATAATCACCGCAGACAACCAGTGCAGCAGCACCCGTCGACCGGAATAATGGGTATGCATTACCGTGCCCTCGTCTGAAGGCTCCAGGCTCCCCGTGCGGGTCGCCTGGAGCCATACCTGTCAGGACTTACAACTTGTCCCAAGCGGCTTGCCACGAGGCACCGACACCCGGCTCAAAGCCATTCGCGGTCGGGCTGTACTGCTTGCAATAGCCGGAGGCCGGGAACGGCTTGCACTCGAACACTTCGTCGGTCTTGGGTTGCAGCACTTTCGTGCCGGCGGTGTAGTCGGAGATGCCTTCAGGGAACACGAAGTCGTATTCGATGCCTGCGCCCTCGCCTGTCAGGGTGACCGACTGGGTGTCCTGGCGAGTGGTGCGCCCGTCTTCGGTGGTGCCCACCAGCGTCAGGGTGTGCGCGCCAGGGGCGGCGCCGCGCACGTCCAGGCTCAGGCCGGTATTGCCTTCACCTACGGTCTGCACGATACCCACCTGCTTGTTCTTTTCATCAAACAGCGTGGCTTCAAGGTTCATCCTGCGGTTCGTCTGCGCAGTGAGCGCCATGCTCACCCGGCCCTTGTCGAGGACGTACTCTGGCTGCAGGGAAGCGATTTCCAAGCTGGCGCTGGCGTCTTCCTGCATGTCCAGTTGCACTTCATAGCGGATCACACCGCTTTCTTTCTGCGCATACAGGCTGTTGGAGCCCTTGACCGGTGTGATGTTGCCGTCTTCGTCACGGATGCCGGCACGGATCTGGGTATGGGCGTTGTTGATGGCTTCGGCCAGTTTGAACGACCAGTTCTCAGGCTGGCCTTGCTCGGCGTTGTCGATGCGGATCTCGACGCTGTACTCGGCACTTTCACCGGTCGCGGAAAACGCCCGGGCCTTGACCTTGTCGCCCACCAGCAACGGCGTCGACGGCGCAATGCTGCCCACCGGCGTCCAACCGCCCGGCAGCGCGGCTTCGGCGAGGATGTTCACGTCCACCGGATTGTAGAAAGCGTTGTCGGTGTCACCCACCGTCCAGACCGCCAGGATGACGTGATGACCCGACTTGCTGTCCGGAATGACGCAGTCTTGCTTGGTACCCCCGACCGGGACCTGATGACCGCCATCCACGGTACAAAACGGCGTGCTGTCGAACGAGGCGCGCTTGAGCACTTCGTTCGGGTTCCAACCGTCGCGGGTAATGAAGTATTCGAATTTGGTCGCTGGGTGCGCCGCGCTGAATTGCCATTGAAAGGCAATGTTACGGTCCCTGATCTCGGTCAGGTGCCAACGCGTGGCGGACTGTGCATCCAGGGCCGAAAACCGGGCAATGCCACCACTGGCGATCTTGCCGTCGATGGGGCCTTGCAGCGGCCCGCCACCTGCTCCATTCGGGAAGCCCTTGAAGGTTTCGCCGGTACTCTGCGGCTCGTACTGCGCGCCGCCACAGTTCTTGTTGACACCTTTCTGGCACAACAGCGCACGAGAAGGCGGTACGTCGACGAAGCCATGAGCCAGCGCCCCCTGGGAAGCTACCATGGCCGAAAACAGAACTAACGACGATGCACACCCTGCTAACACACGATGCTTGTTAAAGTTGTTTTTCATATAAGTTCCAGACTAGTCATCAAAATAGAACGACGTATCACCGTCCTCTTGAAAGACCTGCCAGACCGGCACAGCACCTGGCCTTTCAAGTGCCCGGAACCTTATAGAAAGTTTAACGATCGCTATGTAGGACAAATCTCCCAACACAGAAGGAAAGATCTCCGAATCTATTTGTCTTACATAATTAGAGAAAACTCTTACAAAGAGAAATAGCTGTCAAACAGACACAAACAGACATACCAAGCCCATGCAATGATTCGGTTACTGGACTTGCCCCTACAAAACCGGACACCAACTCCCCGTTAAATTGATGCCGCCGCCAAACGCCTGAACTCCCTTGGTGAGCGATAGTTCAAAGCGCTGTGCGGAT